>DAIOWB010000285.1:0-3565 GCA_036758725.1 Lacibacter sp. | reverse complement strand
ATTCTATTTATCTTTTTTTGATGTTGGTTTGAGTTTATCCCGATGGAAGCTGGACGAGTAACCACAACCTGGGAACATAGAAAATGTTGATGATATCAGATGTGCCGGGTTCTTGCCTGATCATGTAAATGAGTTTGGAAATTTATTACAGCGAAGACCCCGTCGGGACAAAAGCAACAATGGAGAAAATTATTTTTTATCTGCCAGCAGTTTAAAAAGCGGCTCGTTTATATAAAAGTTATCTCTGCCAATCCGTTGTTTTTTTACTAAACCATGTTTCTGTAATGCTTCCAGGTAGCGGATTGCAGTATTGCGGCTTATTTCAAGATCGGTTTGCAGGTAATCAATTTTTGTGTAGGGATATTTAAAAAGATTGTTCAGCAGATCCTGGCTGTAAATTTTTGGCAGTTCTATTCGTATTTTTTGTTTGTATTCCTGCATGATGCGTTTTATATTACTTATCAGCACAATGCTTTCGGCAGCGGTTTGCTGTATTCCATCAAGCATATATAAAATCCATTCTTCCCATTCATTGCTTTCTCTTACGCTTTGCAGCAACCGGTAGTACTGGTTCTTGTGCTTAATAATGTAACGGCTTAAATAGAGGACGGGTATATCAAGTAATTTTTTTTGAATGAGGTATAGAATATTTATGATACGGCCTGTACGGCCATTGCCATCATAAAACGGATGTATAGTTTCAAACTGATGATGTATGATGGCCATTTTTACCAACGGGTCTGCATCCAGCATTGCATCATCATTAATAAATTTTTCGAGGTTTTTCATCAGTTTTATTATTTCATCATATTCCTGAGGAGGTGTATAAACTACTTCACCCGTTTTATCATTCAGCAATTTTGTACCTGGCAATTTTCTAAACCCCGCATCATTGCCTTCCACAATTTCCTGTATTTTCAAAACCTGGTTATTAGTAAGTAATCCGTTTTTTTTCACCAGGTGAAACCCCGTTCTTAAAGCTTTTGCATACAGATGCACTTCTTTGGCTTCTACTGATACAAACTGTTCTGTAAACAAACTGCTCTGGTACACGTCAGCAAAAGTGCTTATGATATTTTCTATTGCCGAACTTTCTTTTGCTTCTCTCAGTGTCAATGTTTCAATGAGAATATTCTGGTTGGGGATACTTGTTACCACCCCTTTCAGTTCTGCCAGTGCTTTATGTGCCAACGCAGCTTTGCGCAATACTGCTTTTGTTTCGATTTCTTTTTTGGGTGGCAGGAGCTGTACCATTTACAGGGAAATTTGGTTTATATCCGGCTAATGTAACCCAATTTTTGCATTTTTTGGGTTGTGTTTTAAAAATGTAACCAGGTTTGTTAAGAAACCGGGGTATTATATGTTACGATGCGTGGAGCGACATAGGTGTTTTTATTTTTACGTATTTGTTGGTAAGCAGCAATGCTTATGGATGGCTCACCAACAATCGAAATTAAAGTGTCTTGCTTGTTGGCAGGCATGGCTGCGTTTTCAGCGCCTCATACCAAATGCGTAAATGTTGATGATATCAGATACGCCGGAGTCTCGCCTGATCATTTAAAAGTGTTTAGAAATTCATTATGGCGAAAACCCCGTCTGGACTAAAGACATAAAAAAAGTGGTCAGTTATATGACCACCTTTCTTCTTTCCTGAATAATGTATTATTGAGCGGATGCACTCTTTGGTATCAAATTACTAGTATCAAAATAATCAGAAAACCTCACAATCTTTCCATCATCATTGATAGCTATAAGGGCATAATACTTTACACCGACTGTTTGTTTACTTTGAGATTCAACGGCTGTCCAGGTACCATAGCAGCGAATATTAGCAGGCAAATTGGTAGCACCCTGCTCAGGATATACCGCACCGGAATAAAAACCCGCACCAGTTGAATCCGGTGAAACAAGACCTTCAACATAACTTATATTTTCAAAGTTATCATGGTAGCCTTTCAATACCGCTAACATTTCTGTTTTTCCCTGCCATTTGTTACCGTTAAAAACAGTAGAGCTATATTTTAGCGTATCCGATAACAGATTGCCGAGAGCAGTCAGGTCTTCATTACAATGGGCCTTGTTAAAGGCACGGATCACTTCTACTTTTTTGTTGAAGGCAGCATAATCGGGTTTGGCTGCGGCTGCGGTATCGGTTTTGGCGGCTTCTTTACATGAACTGATACCTAACAGGACAAAGCCTGCAAGTATTAAAATTTTACTTTTCATTTTTTTGATTTTATATAGTTTAGAATTGGTGATGTTCTGTAAATATATAAAGTTGGGTTTAGTATAATACTTATTCCAGGATTTATTTAGAAAAAATCTCTGCTGTGATCAGTTTACGCCATTTTTAGCGTTGTGTAGCGGATGAGAAACAAAGCATTTTTCTACAAGCTCACTATCCTGACAACCCGGGTATAGGATAATGTAATTCAGAACTTTCTCCATTACCCCTTTGATGGTATGCAGCAAAACTTGTGGATGGTGTACAAACAATCGAAATTTATGCGTCTTGTTTATTGATAGGCATAGCTCAGGTTTCAATTGCTCGTACTAACAAAAACGTAATGATGATGATGCCCTATGCGCCGGAATCTCGCCTGATCATTTAAATGTGTTTGGAAATTCATTATGGCGAAGACCCCGCTGGGACACAAGACCCCGTCGGGACAAAAAATCGTATTTGAAGAAAGCACCTTTCCGGTTCCGTGATGCCTGTCCCACGCATCACTTTTGTTTTATTTGTTTCGTTGCGTGGAGATCCCGAAATAATCGGGACAGGCTACGCAACGAGGCAATTTAATTTTTTGTTGCGGACACGAACCAGTGCGGAGCGAGAACTCATTTTTATAAAGTTGACATATCAATTACAAATCGGTATTTCACATCTCCCTTGAGCATGCGTGCATACGCTTCGTTAATCTCATCCATACGGATCAATTCAATATCACTTACAATATTATGCTCGGCACAAAAATCAAGCATCTCCTGTGTTTCAGGTAATCCACCAATGAGTGAACCTGCAAAACTCTTTCTTCCGAAAATTAAATTCATGGCAGGGATTGTTGCAGGCGATGGAGGTACACCTACACAAACCATAACACCATTCGTACGGAGTAAGCCGAGGTAAAAACCATAATCATGATCAACAGAAACCGTATCGAGAATAAAATCAAAATAACCTTTCACCGCTTCCACCTGTGCTGCATCACTTGTAAGCACAAATTTTTTCGCACCAAGACGTGCTGCGTCAGCCGCCTTCGAAGGAGTGTGACTCAGCATCGTTACTTCAGCACCCATGGCAGCAGCAATTTTTACACCCATATGTCCTAAACCACCCAAACCCAGAATACCTACTCTTGTTCCCTTGCCCACTTTCCAATGACGTAACGGAGAATAGGTAGTAATACCGGCGCAGAGTAAAGGTGCAGTTGCATCGAGCGGAAGATTGTCAGCTATACGCAAAACAAAATCTTTATGTGCTACAATCGATGTACTGTAACCACCATGTGTAGTGGCGGCAGTGCCATGTTTATCGGGGCGTCCGTAACTGAACGTAGCACCC
>DAIOWB010000284.1:0-3583 GCA_036758725.1 Lacibacter sp. | reverse complement strand
TTTCATAAATCAGATATTAGTTCATAGATGTTTATTCCCATTCAATCGTTGCAGGCGGTTTGCTGCTGATATCATAAACTACACGGTTAATACCTCTCACCTGGTTAATAATCTCGTTTGAAACATGTGCCAGAAATTCATAGGGAAGGTGTGCCCAATCGGCCGTCATACCATCAACCGATGTTACAGCACGTAAGGCAATGGTAAATTCGTAGGTACGTTCATCGCCCATTACACCTACACTTTGTACCGGTAACAGAATGGCACCTGCCTGCCATACTTTATCGTATAATCCATGTTCTTTTAATCCGTTGATAAAAATGGCATCTGCTTTTTGCAGGAGTATTACTTTTTCTTCTGTTACTTCTCCTAATATACGGATGGCCAATCCCGGGCCCGGAAAAGGATGACGGTTTACCAGGTTAGCAGGTATTCCTAATTCGGCACCCACTTTCCGCACTTCATCTTTAAATAAATAGCGTAGTGGTTCTACCAGTTCAAGCTTCATGGTTTCGGGTAAACCACCCACATTGTGATGCGATTTAATAGTAACCGATGGGCCATGTACCGAAACACTTTCAATTACATCAGGATAAATAGTTCCTTGCCCTAGTAATTCAACTCCATCAATCTTGTGAGCTTCAGCATCAAACACTTCAATAAAAGTGCCACCAATAATTTTTCTTTTTTCTTCGGGATTGCTTTTGCCTGCCAGTTTGGTATAGAAATGTTCCCTGCAATCAACACCGGTAACATTTAATCCAATTTCATGATAAGTATCTAATACCTGTTGAAACTCATCTTTACGCAACACGCCGTTATCAACAAAAATGCCGAACAGATTTTTTCCTATTGCTTTATGTATAAGTGTGGCTGCAACAGTTGAATCAACACCGCCACTTAATGCCATAATCACTTTGCGGTTGCCAATTTGTTTTTTTAATGATGCTACTGTTTCATTTACAAATGAAGCAGGAGTCCAATCGGCTTTACAACCACAGATATCAATTAAAAAGTTTTTGAGAATTTTTTTTCCTTCTGTTGAATGATACACTTCAGGATGAAATTGTAAACCATATAAAGGCTGGCTGTTGGTATTATTTGCTTTAAACGCAGCAACAGGAATAGAATCGGTAATGGCAAGTAATTCAAATGCTTCAGGTAATTCAAGAATACTATCTCCGTGGCTCATCCAAACCTGTGAAGCTTCAGTAATATCATTTAAGAGCGGGTCATTTTTTTTCTTATGCAGCTTTGCTCTTCCGTATTCCCGCTTTTCACTTTTTTCAACCCGTCCACCAAATTGTTTTGCCGTTAATTGTGCACCATAACAAACGCCCAGAACAGGTAGTGTTTTTGCAAGCAATTCCACATCAACCATGGGAGCATTTTCGTCATTCACAGAAAACGGACTGCCGGAAAGAATGATGCCCTTTAAATATTCGTCTTTTACAATTGGTTTATGATAGGGAGTGATTTCACAATACACATTGCATTCACGTACAGCACGGGCAATAAGCTGGGTATATTGAGAGCCAAAATCAAGAATAAGAATTTTATCCGTCATAGTGCGGCGAAGGTAATAAAAAAGCCTGCACTGGGTATAGGCTTTCAGGTATGTGTTTAACTGCAGGATTATAGCTGAAATATAAATGAGAATTGAATGATTAGAAAAATTGATAATCTGACAGGTTTATTTATCTTTATACCCTCCAACTTTAACCACTTTTTAGCCCGTTCCTTTTTTTATATTATGAGTTAGTCATCAATAATTTTATTATCTGAACTATTTAATTATTAAAAAATTTAAAATGCGTAACTATTTATTAATTGCAATTTGCTTTTTCAGCCTGGCTTCTGTTTCCTGTCGTTGGAGAAGTATAAAAGGAAACGGACAAATTGGTACCGAAACCCGTAACGAACGGAATTTTAAAGGAGTAAAAACAGCCGGTTCGTTTGATGTTTATTTTTCCCAGGCCGGTGAAAATGAAATAAGAATTGAAGCCGATGAAAATTTGTTGAAATACATTATAACCGATGTTGAAAATGGAATGCTTATAGTGAAACATAAAAACGGAATCAACCTCAGGCCAAGCAGGGATATTAAGATTTTTGTTAAAGCCCCCGATTGTAAAGAATTGACTCTTGCCGGAAGTGGAAACATCATTGCTGAAACAAATATTCAAACTTCAGAAAAACTGAATTTAAAAATTGCCGGCAGTGGTGACATTAAAATGAAAGAAATTGATGCTCCTGCAGTAACTATAAAAATAGCAGGTAGTGGTAAAGTGGAAGGGAGAGGTTCAACTAAAGATTTAAATATTAATGTGGCGGGTAGTGGGGATGTAAAAGTGGGTGAATTAAAAGCAGAAAATGCAGAAATACATATTGCCGGTTCGGGCAATGTATGGGTATATGCCAGTATGGTTTTAGATGTACGGGTTGCAGGTGGTGGTGATATACATTATTATGGAAACCCGGCAAGTATTAAATCAAAAATGGCGGGCTCTGGAAATCTGATTAAAGAATAAAGTTTACACTTCAAACGTTTGCGAACTGATTTTTAAACATTTACAGTCATTTTTGTGACGCATATAAAACAATTACATCAGAATTGTGTTATAGATTTACATCGGCATCCCGTTTTTAAATCCAGTCCAACGATTGAACTCTGACCCATTTGATAACGATAAGTTGCCCATTGTAAAATATTAATGCTGCCTCTGTGAACTTTTTATTTTACCGCCTTTTGAGAACGATTACTTTTTCATGATGTTTTTTGGTTAATGCAAAGGGAGTTTTTACTCCCTTTTCTATTTATGCTTTTTGGGATCCAATATTTAATGGGCGGCCTTCAATAATTCTCAATACAAATTTTTTTTCCCTTTTTTACACACCATATAGGGTGCTCCTTTCAATCCCCGAATATTGGTACAGGATTAATAACTGTAGAATCAATTACACAATAAACAGATTGTTCCTCTCTTGTTTCAGGAAAAGAGTGTGCAAGCTTTCGAAATAGCTCTATCGAAATCATTTGCTTAATTATTTATTAACTCTGTAAACCGGGTATCTATTATGTATGGGCTCATAATAAGGCGAATTCTGAAATACAAAATTCAATTGGGCAGAACCGCTTTTAGCAAAGGTGGAATCACTTGCTCTTCGTTGTTCCAGTTTTTCCTTTACACCCGGGTTTTGTTTTAAAAATTCAGCTGCTGTTTCTTCAAACACATAACTGCTGTAACCTTCTTTTGCCCCCAGAATGGCATCAAAGAAATTCCAGGCAAAATAACTGTCATCTGCTGTGGGTTCAAGTACTTCCATTAAAAAACGATTACCTGCCTGGTTCATAGGAATATACCAATCTCCTTTTCTGAATTTTATGTTTTGTACACTCTTGCTTGTTTTAACTTCTGTGTTCATATGATGGCCTTCATAAGGCCTTGCATTGCTTTTGAAATCTTCTATCCTGTACACTTCCACTTCAATAGTTGTATCACGGGTTAGTTGTTTCATACTAATCTTATTTGCTTTAAGCATCTCAATTACTTTTTGCCATCCCTGGGGAATAATATAGGCT
>DAIOWB010000283.1:0-3595 GCA_036758725.1 Lacibacter sp. | reverse complement strand
GAAGTGAACGTGAACGACAGGCAGAGAAAAAAATAACCGGTGTGTTTACAGGTGCATATGCCATTAACCCTTTTGACGGCAGAGAAATACCCATCTGGATAAGTGAATATGTATTGGCTGGTTATGGAACCGGTGCAATTATGGCGGTACCCTGTGGCGATGAGAGAGATCTCAGGTTTGCAAAACATTTTAATATTCCTGTAACCAATATCATTGGCAACCATTACAATGGCGAAGAAGCTAATGCAACAAAAGATGCTATTCTTGAAAACAGCGGGTTTATTAATGGAATGCTGATGAGGGATGCCATTGAAGTGGTGATTAATAAGATTGAAGAAATGGGAATTGGAACAAGGAAGGTGAATTATAAAATGAGGGATGCTGCATTCAGCAGGCAACGTTACTGGGGTGAACCCTTTCCTATTGTTTGGAAAGATGGAACAGCATATGCTTTAAGTGAAACTGAATTACCCTTGTTATTACCTGAAATGGATGAAATAAAACCAGGCAAAGATGGAGATGGGCCATTGTCAAACAATGAAGCGTGGCTTAACTCTCCCTCCTTTGGAGGGAGCCGGAGGGAGGCTGCTACCATGCCCGGTTATGCAGGAAGCAGCTGGTATTTCTTACGATACATGGATCCACACAATGAAAAAGCATTTTGCGACCGTAAAGTTTCTGATTACTGGGGCCAGGTTGATTTATACATTGGAGGAACTGAGCATGCAGTAGGGCATTTGTTGTACAGCCGTATGTGGACGAAAGTTTTGTACGACCTGGGACATATTGGTTTTGATGAACCATTTAAGAAACTGATGAACCAGGGAATGATACAGGGAAGTTCAAGATTTGTATATCGTATCAACGGTACCAATAAGTTTGTATCAAAAGGATTATTAAAGAGTGAGGAAGAATATGATGGTAAGAAGTTAGATAAACTTCATGTTGATGTAAATTTTGTTGATGGCTATGAACTGAACACGGAGGAATTTAAAAAATGGCGCAACGGAGAACATGCCAATGCTGAATTTATTTTAGAAGATGGCAAGTACATCTGCGGCAGTGAAGTGGAGAAGATGAGTAAATCAAAGTTCAACACCGTTAATCCTGATGATCTGGTTAGCAGGTATGGTGCTGATACCTTCCGTATGTATGAAATGTTTTTAGGTCCGGTAGAAGTAAGTAAACCATGGGATACCAAAGGCATTGAAGGAGTACATCGTTTTATTAAAAAATTATGGCGTTTGTTCTTCCACGAAACGAAAGGTGCAATATGGACGACAACAGCACCCTCTCCTTCGGAGAGGGCGGGGGGAGAGGCCACTGATGCTGAATTAAAAGTGTTACACAAAACCATCAAGAAAATTGAAGAAGATACTGAGCGGTTTAGTTTCAATACCGGCGTAAGTACATTTATGATTTGTGTAAATGAATTGAGCGATTTAAAATGTCATAAAAAAGAAATCCTGGAGCAATTACTTATTATGCTTACTCCTTATGCTCCACATGTAAGTGAAGAGTTATGGACTTTATTGGGTAACAGTGGAAGTATACTTGATGCAAGCTTTCCAAAATTTGAAGCAAAGTATGTTGCAGAGTCAACGAAAGATTATCCGGTTGCAATTAACGGTAAAACAAGAACAGAACTAACATTGGATTTAAATATTACGCAACAGGAAGTAGAACAGATTGTATTAAATAACGAGGTTGTTTTAAAATGGTTAGAAGGAAAACAACCCAAGAAAATTATTTATGTGAAGAATAAAATGATTAATGTGGTGGTTTAATATTTAATTCGAAACAGAAAAATCTTTGAACGTCTTTTCAACCGAGGGGAGAAATCTCCTGAACATATAACAGTTTGAAATTATAGAGATGTCTCCTTCGTCGACATGACGGAAAAAAACTCAAAAAGAATATGAAACAACTTTTATCAATTTTCCTCCTCATCCTTATTGCATGTAATTCAGGAAAAATGAATCAATCAGAACCTTACACTAAAGAAAGGGCAACAGTGAATCCCAATCCTGTAAAAGAATATACAGAAGAGGTGGGCGACAAACTGAATCCGGAATGGAAATTTAAAGTGGCATTGTACGAACAAAAAGAATCACTTAAGTACGAGGTGAAATTTCAGTACAAAGAAGTTACAGGTGAAAAAATATTTTCTTTTCCCAATATGGGTTTTATGCCCAAACCGGACCTCAAAAAAGGTCCAGATCCTTTTTCCTGCATTATTGGTTTTTATGATGCAGACAGTACATTCATGGAACTTAGATTAATAAAAGTGGAAAATGAAAGTTTAATTTACCGGCATATAAAAGAATATAAAGTAGAGGAGGAGAAGAAATAATTTTTCACGTAGAAGTGAAGTGTGTACAGATTTATATTTCTCTGCGTCCTCCGTGCCTCTGCGTGCCACTACTGTCTTCGCACAAACCGTATCATAGCACTGCTGTTTTCTGTACTTTCTAAATTTGCACTGTAACGCTGGTTGTTTACATAAGCAATCATATAAGAAGTGTTGGGCGGAATGGCTCCTAAATTTTCTGCAACCATTACCAATTCATTTGTTTCGCTTAAATCTTTTACTGCAAATTTTATAATGTATGGTTTATCACTTAAACGAACATGTTCAAAAAACAGTTTTCCATTCATAAATAAAGAAATAGAGTCACCATCAATTTCTGCATTATCATAAAAGTGTATTTCAATGGTATCACCCTCAAGCGGTAATTCGGTAGTTAATACTTTTTTACGTTCAATAAATTTTTCCTGTATTACCGGTGGTCTTGAAGAAACAGCAGGAGTTTCTTTTCGAATAGCAACAGGTGCTTCCGTTTTTATTATTTGTTGTATGGTATCTTTTTGAACAGCTGTATTTTCTTTTGTAATTACAGGTTCTGGATTTGATGCAGGTGGTTGAACTATTTCTGGTGCAGGAATTACTGCAACAACTTCCGGTTGTTTGATTATTTTATGAATAGATGCAATACTGTCAATAAACTCCGGGTCATTGGCACCCACAGTATAATTTTCAATTACATAATCCCATTCATCTCTGAAAGATGGTCTTTCAATTTTATCTAAATGCAATTCGCCTTTATTCTTTTGTTCTTCTTTTGTTACTGCTTTACCATCTAACATCATAATACCGCTGCCGGGGCAATTAAAATCTGCTTCCATCAAAAGAGGAACTGATCCCGGCGATGAAACAGAAAGTCGTTGCGATTTTAATTCAAGCAATTCATCATCCCACCACACTACTTCATTGGTTTGTTGATTGAAATACCCTTTCACGGTATAGCGTCGGTAATTGTTAGGCGATTCGTAATAATAAGAAGTGCCAAATAAACTATCGCCCCGCTGAATCAATTTTAACTCAAGCTTTGCCGGTCTTATTCCACTGCCAACTTTACCCTTCCACACACCCGTAATCATTTGGGCATTTGAAAAAGAAAAAGCCGAAAGTAAAAGAGAAAGCAATAAAACAATTCGGTAATTCATGAAATCAATCAGGTATTGCCACTAAAACGAAATGTTTTTAAAATTATTTCTCATTCCTGTTAAAGTTTAAACAAAACCAATAACAATT
>DAIOWB010000282.1:0-3614 GCA_036758725.1 Lacibacter sp. | reverse complement strand
TTACCAGGTGAATAACCACTATCTCTTGATGGATCATTAAAAATGCGCAACCTTATATAATTAAAGCCATGATCTTTTAAAATAAGAATAGCATCTTTCTCTTTTCCTTCATCACTAAACTTAATTCCACGTTCTTCTAATTGCGGTAAAAAAGAAATATCAGCACCTATCATTTTTGTTGATGACCTTGGTTTTGCAGCTTCGCCTTTCAATTCATATTTCATATCTGTGTTTACAGTTGAAACTGCAACAGGTGATACTGTAATAATATCTGTTGAACCTGTCCATAATCCTGCTGCCCTTGCTTCAAACTTAATAGTGCCGGGAGTTTTGCCCGATTGAATAATAACCTGGCATTTACCATTAAATGCACTTCGTTGCCATGCGCCTTCTGCACATTGATCTGGTTCATGACTGCTGGGGTCACCATTGCCAACACCAATAATTTTTGCATTGCCCTTAATAAAAAAATGAATCATATTATCAGCATCAGGCACTTCTCTTCCCTCTTTATCAATCAGTGATACATTCATTACAGAAACATCTTGACCATCTGCAAGCATGGTTGTTTTATACGGTGTAAGAACTACTTCAACTGCTTGCCCGGTAGTTTCAACTTTGGCTGTTAATTTTTTACCCCTTTTATTTGCAACTGCTTCCAGTTTTCCCGGTTCATAAATAACACTCCATTGCAAGTGGCCATTACGTGGCATTTCTTTCTTACCTAAACTCTTTCCATTTAAAAATAACTCTACATCATCAGCATTACTATTTACCCAAACATCAATTGGCTGTCCACGTTTTTCTCTCCAGTTCCAATGGGGCGAAATATGCAATACATCTTTATCTGTCCACCAGCTTTGATAATAGTAATAAATATTTTTTGGAAAGCCACACATATCCATCACACCAAAATGCGAATTGATATTGGGCCATTGATAAGGTGTAGGCTCACCACGATAATCAAAACCAGTCCAAATAAAACCACCTAACCAGAATTTATTTTCGGCAGCCAGTTTCCACCATTCTTCTGCCCTGCTTGCCCACCATGGCGCTGTTATATCCTGATCAGGAACATAAGCCCTGATGCTGTCTTTTACATATATTCCCCTGGTAGTTACTGTACTTCCCATTTCAGTACCAATGATTGGTTGATTGGGATGATCACGGTGATAATCTGCAACTGCAAATTGCCTGTAATTAAAACCACGTACAGGGATTACTTCATTTACTCCATGAAATGTATTTCCTAAATCAGCAGCATAGGTACAGGTACGTGTAGGATCTAATTCATTTTGTTTGGCTATGAATGTTTGTGCAATGCGTTTACCAATGCTTGTAGTTTGTATCCATCCTTCTTCATTTCCAATTGACCATAAAAACACAGAAGGATGATTTCTGTCACGCCTGATTAATCGTTCAAACTGATTCATGTATTCCGGACTGCTGTTTAATAACCGTTGTTCATCCATCACCAGCATTCCTAAACTATCACATGCATCTAATAATTCAGGTGTAGGTGCGTTATGGCTTGCCCTGTATGCATTTACACCCATCTCTTTTAATAAACTGATACGATAGTACTGCAGATAATCAGGCAAAGCACTACCTACTCCTGCATGATCCTGGTGATTGTTGGTACCCTTAATTTTCAGATATTTTCCATTCAGAAAAAATCCTTCATTAGCATCAAAACGGATGGTTCTGATACCAAAACGGGTTGTTTGTGTATCAACAATATTGTTTCCTGATTTAATCACTGTAATAACCCGGTATAAATAGGGATCTTCTAATGACCACAAATGCGGATTACTGATATTGATTTTTTGTTTGATTGTTCCTTTTGCATTTACCGCTAATGAAAGTGTTTGTTCCTTAGTTTTAGCTATTCGTTTTCCATTCCGCTCGGTTAAATATGAAAAAACGGTGCAATTGGCAGGAAACAAATTCTGATTAACTGCAGTTGCTTCTACAGAAACAGATGCATTATTTCCTTTCACATCTGTATATACAAAAACAGCATCGTCAGCAAAATGAAGATTATTTATTTGCTTCAACCATACATGCCTGTAGATGCCAGCACCTTCATAAAACCAGCCTTCATATTGTGATGCATCAACACGTACTGCAATTACATTATCCTTATCAAAGTTTAAAAAATCTGTAATATCATATGTTGCACCAATGTAACCGCTTTTGTTATTCCCTACAAAAAATCCATTCACCCAAATATTGGCATCACGGAAAATGCCATCAAACTGTAATTGAAAACGATTTCCTGAATCTGATTTAGAAACAGAAAAATGTTTACGGTACCAACCTATACTTGTTTCAGGATATAAACCGCCTACGGGTTTATAGCCATGTGATTGCACATCAAAATTTGCAGAATTTGTAAAGGGTAATTCAACAGCCCAGTCGTGAGGAATGTCTAATGAACGCCAGTTGTTATCATTAAATTTAGGATCAATAGCAGTACCAGAAGCAGCACCAGATTTTGAAAAGATAGTTGCTATACTGTAATTAAAATCTTTTGTTGCATCGCCGGCATGGCCAAAATGAAATTTCCATCCTTCATCAAAATTCAAACGTATTTGAGCTGATCCATTTTGAATATTAAAGAGAAAACAGATTAAAGTACTGATCAGGATTTTTAGAAACGAATTATTTTTTGATTTCATAATATTGATTTATGAAGTTATTTGTATTTGTACTATAAAATTAAAGTTAGGAGCAAAAAAAGTATAATAAAAGGGAAGTTCTTTTTTACTACAACATATATAGGTATAACGGTAAGGCAGTTCATTGACCAGACCTGAAATTTTGAAATAAAACTATAGTTTTTCTACTTCTCTCTTATAATCGTATTGCAAATCCTCGTGCAGAGCAGCTAATGTTTTATTTATTTTTTTCAATTGATTGTGATACAAATTAAACAAGACCGGGTTTTTATCCATGTTCAAATCCAATCCTTTCATAGCTGCACAAAAATAAATAAGCAACTCAATTTCTACGGTTGGCAATCCGCTGTAACGGGTATATTTATTAATGGTACGAAGGATTTTACGTAAGCTTTTCTTTATAAAATACACATTGCTTTTATTCATTTGCTCATATTGCAAATCAATATCCAGCTTTACACTTTGTATGTAGGCAGCAGTATCATGTGCTTCAAAAAGCAAGTAGGTAAGTAATTCTTTGTTTTCCTTTTTAAACCGGGCCAGCCGCAGACAAAGTTCTGTGAGTTGTAGGGGTGAGATATTACTTAACTCCTGTTTTAATTCATTTATTGTAGCTGCCTTCATTATTAATCATTTTCAGATATCTAAAATACAGAATGACTGCCAGCTTTCTAACTTGCACGATTTAATTAAAATAATTAAACAGCGTGCTGTTATTTATTAGAAAATGGAATTCTTATCACTTTTACATAACGATTTCTGTAATAATTATTGAGTGTGGTAATGGTTACTCCAAATGCTTTTCCTGATGTAGAATGAATGAAATTGATTTCGCCATTTCTGTTTTCTGTAATAATTCCCATATGACCAACAATTTCCATTAAACTATCTGTTCCTGTAAATAAAATCAAATCGCCGGGCATTGCATCAAGA
>DAIOWB010000281.1:0-3643 GCA_036758725.1 Lacibacter sp. | reverse complement strand
GCAAGAATGATTGAAGGAGGAGAAGATGTAAAATTTATTGCAAGAAGATTATTAATCCTTGCAAGTGAAGATATTGGCAATGCAAATCCTAATGCATTGTTGTTAGCGAATGCAACATTTGATGCAGTAAGTAAAATTGGTTATCCTGAATCTAGAATCATTTTATCTCAATGTGTAACCTATTTGGCATCGTCAGCAAAAAGTAATGCAGCTGTTGAAGCAATTGGCAAAGCAGAAGAAGCGGTAAGATTGTATGGTGATCTTTCTGTTCCGTTACATATCCGTAATGCACCAACTAAGCTGATGAAGAATATGGATTACGGAAAAGGGTATCAATATTCTCATAACTATGAAAATAATTTTTCTTTGCAGGAATATTTGCCTGAAAAAATAAGTGGAACAACTTTTTATGAACCGGGGAAAAATGCAAGAGAAGAAGAATTACGGAAATTTTTAAAACATCTCTGGAAAGAGAAATACAAATACTAACATTAAAGAATTATGAAATTGAATTGGATATTAAAAAAATTTGATGAATTAACTCCTCATGAATTATATAAAATCATGTGTTTAAGAAATGAAGTGTTTGTAGTTGAACAGAATTGTGTGTATCAGGATGCAGATCAAAAGGATCCAAAAAGCTGGCATCTCATGGGTATAAATGATCAGCAGGAGTTAATGGCATACTGCAGAATTTTACCACCCGGTTTGTCTTATGTTGAGCCATCAATTGGCAGAGTAGTTACCAATCCTTCAGTAAGAAGAGAAGGCGCAGGAAAAATATTAATGCAAAACGGAATTGAAAAATGTTTTGAATTATTTGGTCATCTTAATACTAAAATAGGTGCACAATTGTCCTTGTTGAAATTTTATTCTACGCTTGGTTTTGAAAAGACCAGTGATATTTATCTTGAAGATGGAATTGAACATATAGAAATGATTCGTTTTTATAAAAACAATTAAGTAAATTTACTGCACACCATAAGTAAAAATGCTTAAAACCTATGCCAGCAAACGGTTTCAACAGTTTTTGTTATGAAATTATTTTGCAGATAACCATTTGTATCATAATATTGTATTCTAATATCCAAATCAAGAAAAACCAAATGTCTAAACCAATGAAAATTCGTACGTATACATTTTTGTACGCTTTTTTCTTTTTCCTTTTTTCCTTTCAATCTTTACAGGCACAGATTGGTTTATCTACTTCTAATTCAAGATTTGAAATTGGTTTGAATATTGGACCAATGAATTTTTTAGGTGACCTTGGCGGTAACCGTGGAAAAGGTACACTTGGTCCAAAAGACAATAACCTTCCGGTTACCAATATGATAGGTGGCCTTTCAGCTTCTTATTATCCATCTGAATGGTTGGGTTTACGTTTAGCTGGTAACATTGGCCAAATGGAAGGTGATGATCGTTTAATTAAACAAAAGCAACCTGCCGACACATGGGAAGGTGCCCGTAAATACAGGAACTTAACTTTCAGATCTCCATTATACGAAGCATATATTGGTGTTGAATTATTTCCAACTGCTTTTATCAGTTTAAAAAATGGTTGGGGCTTACCAAGATTAAGACCTTATTTAATTGGAGGTGTTGGTGCATTTGCATTTAAACCACAAGGTTTATATAAAGACCCAACAGGAAAAGAAACCTGGGTTGATTTAAAACCATTGCATCTTGAAGGACAAGGATGGGTTGAAACAAGAAGACCAGAATACAAACTCTTTTCATATAATGTTCAAATGGGAGTAGGTATTAAATATGATATCACTGAACGTTTAACATTTGGAATTGAATTTATACATCGTAAAACAGGAACTGATTATATTGATGATGTAAGCACAAAATTTATTGATCCGGCATTGTTTGATAAATATCTAACACCCAGTCAGGCAACCATTGCAAAGTACATGGCTAATCCCAGTTCTTTTTATCCCAACTCGTCACCAGGTTATTCACCTTATCAAATTGGGAAAAAAAGAGGAAACCCTGATCGGAAAGATTCTTATTATTCAAGTACGTTTCGATTAACGTGGAAGATTGGAGATGTTTATGCAGATTGGTTCAAAAATAAAAATTCGATGAAATGTCCACAGTATTTTTAAGATAAAATAACAAGTATTTTTTAACATCCATACCCAAACCCTAAATTATGAAAACTCAACTTCAGAAGTTAAGTCCGGAGCTTACAATATGGCTCCTCCGCATTGGTTTAATTACACTATACGTAATCCTCTTTATTTTTAAAAAGAAACTCTATTTATAAATCATTAAAGCAGAGTATGTAATTAATGTTAGTCCGTACCTTTCTCATTTTTCCAATCCTGTGAAATACTGTTTGAGAACCAGCGACCGATATTCTTTTCACCATGCTTTGCTTTATTCTCTTTTTCTCATTTAGTCCGTACTCTATCCCTTTGCCCCTGTATTCTCAGGGGCACTTTTTTTTTGAATGATTTATTGCAATTCTGGTTTTAAAAAAGCAGCTGTATAACTCTCTTTACATTTCAATAGTTCTTCAGGAGTTCCTTCAAACAAAATTTTGCCGCCTCCATCACCGCCTTCGGGACCAAGATCAATGATATGATCAGCAACTTTAATTACATCCATATTATGTTCTATAACTAAAACGGTGTTACCTCTATCAGTTAATTTATTTAAAACATCGAGCAAGTGTTGGATATCCTGAAAATGTAAACCGGTTGTTGGTTCATCTAAAATGTAAAATGTTTTTCCGGTATCTTTTTTCCCAAGTTCAGTGGAAAGTTTTACACGTTGAGCTTCTCCTCCACTTAACGTTACTGCACTTTGCCCTAATGTGATATAACCAAGACCTACATCTTCTAATACTTTTATTTTACGATATAAGTAAGGAACCGGTTGAAAGAATTCAACGGCTTCTTCTACTGTCATGTCCAACACATCAGAAATTGATTTGCCTTTATATCTTATTTCTAAAGTTTCCCTGTTGTAGCGTTTGCCATTGCATTTTTCACAATGCACATAAACATCCGGTAAAAAATTCATTTCTATTACACGCATGCCGCCACCTTCACAAACATCACATCTGCCCGTTTTTACATTGAAAGAAAACCGTCCTGCATTATATCCACGGATTTTTGCTTCAGGAATTGCTGCAAATAATGTTCTGATCTCAGTAAAAAATCCACAATAAGTAGCCGGGTTACTTCTTGGTGTTCTGCCAATTGGGGATTGATCTATTTCAATCACTTTGTCAACATGTTCCAATCCTTTAATAGATTTATAAGGCAGTGGATTTGCTTTTGAATTATAACAATGTTTATTGAGGATGGGATAAAGCGTTTCATTTATGATTGTGCTTTTACCACTGCCACTAACTCCTGTAACAACAATAAGTTTCCCCAGCGGAAGTTGAATGGTTGCATTTTGAAGATTATTACCTGTTGCTCCTTTCAATTCAATAAACTTTCCTGTTCCTTTCCTGCGTAATTTCGGAATGGCAATGCTTTTTTCACCATTGAGAAATTTTGCTGTTTCACTTTTCGACTTTAAAACTTCTTCAGGAGTTCCTTCTGAAACAATGCTGCCACCATGTTTGCCTGCTTTTGGGCCAATATCAATCAAGTGATCAGCAGCCAGCATAATATCTTTATCA
>DAIOWB010000280.1:0-3644 GCA_036758725.1 Lacibacter sp. | reverse complement strand
GTCAGGCAGATAAATGCAGTTCTTATAATGGTCTTAGCATCCTCATCTGAAATAGTTTTTCCGGTTTTCTGCAAATAATATTCTTCGGCCTGTTCATAGAGTTTGTTTGTATGCGTATCGAGGACGTTTTGAAGATTGGGTTTATGATAACAGGCTTTGATATCACCAGGAAGGGTTTCGAACCATTTTTTAAACCGGTCAACCTGTTCATCCGGTAATTCATTTACCGGCATTCCCCCCACCATCGCATAATGGATGAGATCCATTTCTTCTTTTCCATTATGAGCAGCATGCCATACCTGGTTCAAAGCATGTTGTACAATCGGAAGTTGGTCCACTCCTTCCGTCAAATCATGAATCAGTCTTTCTGTCAATCTTCTTGTAATACGGTTGCCACTCAAAACTGCAGGTTCTTCAATTACCTGTTGTAATTGTGTACGGTTAAGACGTGGTACAAAAAACTGGGAGAATCCGATATATTCCGGTAGTCCCCGAAAAGCTGCACATTGCCCAATATAATCCGACCGCATGGTGAAGACAATATATATTGGCAGGTCTTCATCTAATGCAATTCGTGCTGTTTCCAATAATAAGTTTAGTACAAGATTAGCATCACGGGAGGGTACGCCTTTGTGATAATTCTCCGGGTTGGTGAAAAACTCTTCAAACTGATCAACAAGAATAATAAGATTAGCAGCTTCTCTTTTTAATGCAGCTTTTTCTTTATCATCTGCCTGTTGCCATGCTATTGAATTTGTATCAATATATCTTTTTGAGTTTTTATATAAATCAATGATAGCAGAAAAGCCGTGATTTAATTCTGCCTGTACCGTATAAGCATTGGCAATTCCCAACTGCCTGGCAATGGCTTTACATAAATTATGAAATGGTGCTCGTTCTGGTCTGAAATCAGCCACACACCACTGAGTATATTTTGATTTTAAAAAACCTGCTCTTGCATTGGGGATAATGCCGGCATAAATCAATGAAGACTTTCCATCTCCCGAAGCACCCGTAAGCATTAAGAATTTATTTCGTTGCAATTGTTGCGTAGCCTGATCAATATCATCCTCTCTCCCCTTGAAGTAAAGTGATTCCTCTTCAGTAAAGGATCTCAACCCCGTGTAAGGACAAATTTGATCTGCTTCGAACATAAAGATGGTTGCTATTTTTAAATTAACTTACTGTACTCTTTTTTTACTTCCGTAGGAATGGTTTCTTTAGGAACTATTGAAGATGTAACACGGGGCGCCCTGAAATTACGAGCCAGATTACTTTGGGGATCACTTTCCCCAACCAGGAACATAGGTGTTGGAGAAGAAGCACCCCCTACCTGTTTCCAGATCTGTTTGATAAATGGAAGTGCCCAATCTGCTGCATATTTAAAATACACAACGGCCAATTTACTTTTTGGAATTTGTTGAGATGACATTTCCCGGTAAGAATCTTCTCCCTCCGGAAGTATATTCAATGTCTCAACCGGAAACTCAAGACTCAATTCATTTACAATAACCATAGCTTCCTGTTCATCCTGCTGATTGAAAATAAAATAGATGTCCGTGTCTTTAGAATCATAAACCTTTGCATCCTGCTTCATCATGACCACCCGCATATCATCCACCAGTTGCATAGGCCCCTGGCTGTTTGAAAACATCATATTGTGTGTAATATTGTTTCGGATGTACTTAATAAAATTCTGTTGCGATGGTTTCATTGATCTTTCGCTATTCGGGGAAAGCCATACAAATACATTAAAGTCAGTACCTGTTTCACCAATTTTATTTTTGGCTTCCATAAACTGGTGTTGAGGAAAAGAAACGTCTTCATCAGATTCGAAGCGTCTGCCAAACTCACCACTCAACATATGCAATGAGCATACACATTTCTTCATTTCCTCTGCAGTTTTTTGTTTGAAAGTCTCATCATCAGCAGGACAATCAACAGTAGGAAGAACATTAAAACCAGCTTTCTGAAGTATGATAGCCATTTCTTCACGACTTTCTTTAAGATCATTGGAAGTCCATGCCAGATAAATATTAGGCCGTTGACGATCAATCACTGCAACTTTTATTGCAGATGATACAGAAGTGGATATTACATTAGGTACTATCTGCCGGGCAGTTGGCTGGTAAGAAGGTGTTTCAACTGTACTTCCTTTTTGATTCAGCTTTATTCCAGTAATAATTTCTTTGATTGCATTTGCCAGTTTATTAATCTGGTTGCGATACATAGGTCTGAGAGTGTTGGCATTTTTATCATCATCAACTGGTCGTAAAGGCCTGTTGACGCCTTCTTCACGGTAGATAAAATCAATGGATCTTAATCCACCGGAAAGTTCAGTTTCCAGCAATTTTACATCATCTGTATCAATATCATGAATCTTCACAGGAATCACCCGTGAAGCCGTATTACCATTAGTCAGTTTTATATTACTTCCGATACTGTCCTTTTTTATTTCATTCTGAAATATCCTGAATTCATTTTTCCAAACAGGAGAATTGACATCGCAATAAGTTTGAGAAATAACAGGAATGAATATCAGTGAGTTTATTTTTTGTGAAACTGAACCATCTTCCTGAGGTGATTCTCCCCTGCTTTCTTCCGGGCTTTTATCGAAATAAATAGTGAGTTTGTCTTTTAGTGTAGCACTTAATTCCTGATTGATCTTTTCTACGAATTCAGAAACCCACCCGTCATACTTATTATCGTTATACCTGTAACTTATGTGTATATCGTAGTCAAAACCCGGTATAATTGATGATTTGGTCAGTTTCCGGGTCTTCCCTTCTTCTGTATTTTTTCCCGTAGGAGAGATTTTAAAAACCCGTATCGGATCTTTTACATTTTTAAGAGTTTCCTCTCTTACAAATTCAGTTCTGATATCATTTTTATTGGACAAGTCCCGCTGAACGGATTCAGAAACAAAAATTGCGGCCGGAGGGGCTAAAGCCTGAAGACGTGAAGCAATATTTACTGCATCGCCAAAAATATCATCATTCTCAAAAACCACTTCACCCTGATGTATACCGATGCGCAATTGAAATGCGTTTGACTGAAAGCAGGCCTCTTGTATTTTAATAGCGGCATAAACCGCATTACTTACCGATAGAAAACTAGCCATTACTCCATCACCGAGTTCCTTGATCCAGCGACCACCGAATTCTTCGATAATAGGTTTTTGGATCTCCCTGTTTTTACGTAAAAGATCAATTGCTTTCTGTTCGTTATTCCCCATCATCGCTGTATAACCAACGATATCGGTAAACATAATTGCGGCGAGTTGGCGGGATTGAGACATGATTGAAAATTATGTAAAAAAAATCAATTCAAACAATTTTAATTTCATAAATGTCAGGGAAAAACGGATAGTACATTAAAAAAAATCTTATTAGTATTGATTTAAAAGACTAAAAGTAAAAAGGCACTTAGTTCTTACTTTCCGATACAGAAAATATGGATTCCTTTAGCATCAGAGCTTTGCGAAGACTGGGCAACAAATAGCCAACAACCACTGATTAAGCAACAGAAAACGCCACATAAAGAAAAGAAAAGTTTTTGATTATGACGGAGTGTGCAATTTGCTCCAGACTGTTGTAAGCTCATAGTAAATTTAAAACCAATTTAGTTAGTTATTCATTTTTTGA
>DAIOWB010000279.1:0-3648 GCA_036758725.1 Lacibacter sp. | reverse complement strand
TTAAAAAAGGAGAGAAACTCAGGAAACGGCACAAAGCTGTTGATGTAAAGAGTGGAGCCTTGTATTTATTTAGTGGAGTGTATGAGGTAGAAGTGATGAGTGAAAAGTGATAAGTTGTAAGTAGTAAGTATGGTGTTCTATTTAGAAATATAAAAATAAAATATAGGAGTTTGCTTATTACTTAAAACTTATTACCTAATACTTACAACTCAATCCCAATCACAGCTTCTTCAACATCCACCTGTCGCAACCAAAATGACCGCTGTTGCCAAGAGGGCCGTTTAAATATTCAAACCCAAATAATTCATACACTTTTAATGCCTGTTTCAGTTCGGGCATAGTTTCTAAATAAACATGTGTGTAACCATTCTCTTTTGCCCAGTTAAGACAACGTTGAATTAATAATTTACCCAATCCTTTTCCTCTTGCATCTTTATGCAAATACATTTTTACCAGTTCACAAGTACCTGCAGGTAAATTTTCAGTAGGAAAAATTCCACCACCACCCAACAGCGTTCCGTTTTCTTCAGCTACAAAATAATAACTGCCCTTGGTTTGAAAGAGTTCATACAATCCATCTGTAGTAGGATCAAAATAAACAGTGCCCGGTTTGTTGGCACCAAACTCTGCTAATGATGTTCTCACAATTGTGGCTAGTGCTGCATTATCTTTTTGTTCAATGGTTCTGATGGTTATGTTTGAAGACATCTCCAAAACTAAAATAAAAAAGACTCCTCTGCAAAAAGCAGAAAAGTCTTTTAATAAATGCTATGAGAAAGGAGTTTTATTGCTTTATCAATTGGCCTCTTATTTCACCTCCGGGATATACACTGGTATGAAGGTTCACATAATAATTGCCGTTCATTAAATCAGTTTCCTGATCTGCAGTTAGTGCAGGAATGGTTATAAAATTTCCGGTTTCCTGTGGTGTGCCAAAGTTGAAAATAACACCTCCATTTACACCTGGTGCTGCTTTGTGAATATGCCAGGCTGTTAAAGGAGCTCTTAGGTTGTAATAATTCACTCTGAGAACGAGGTCTTTTTTTACATTATCAAAATAACCAATTACATCACCAAAACCATTGGTAGCTCTTGCAGGCACTTCATTGGCACCCGATAAAGTTGTTTTGAATATTGTTTGATTGAATACCTCATCTTTTTTACAGGAATTCAACAAAATGAGAGGTGCGATCAGCAACGTAAATAGTAATTTTTTCATAATGCAGTATTTTTTTAAAATAACAACATTATAAGTTGATTGTTCAGTGAAACTTTCTGAATGGGGAAAATAAATGTCTGAACAAGGATCATTTAATTAATCATAGATGCTTTCATACAATCCACCACCTAAAACTATTCCGATTTTAATACCGAGGTAATTGTTTGTAATAAGGCCTGTTTTAGGAATTAAATTATATTCTATAGCAGCACGTACATGCCACACTTCAACTCCCGCTCTGATCATGGTTCCGAATTTTGTTGTTGATGGGATAGATACTGAACCTCCGTTAGAAGTGGTTGCCTCTAAAGAAATTAAATTATAAATACCTGCACCAGCTCCTGCAAACGGACGGGCAAGACGATTTGTAAAATAATAATCTCCTGTTGCAAGAAATGAAAGGCCTAAGCCAGCTTTGCCGGTAACCTGTGAATTATTTACATCTACATATCCTCTGGCCATCGCTGTTGCTTCTGTTCTTAATCCCACGGTAAATTTGTCAACAACATTATACTTGGGTTCTATGTATATTAATACACCAGCTTTACTGCCTTTTCCCTGCGGACGGGCATATCCCATACCCAAATCCACTTTAAACCGCTTGTAATGATGAACCACTTCAAACTTATCCTGTGCTAAAGCAGTGAAATAAAAAAGAACTGAAGTAAAAGCAAAAATTATTTTCAGGAAAAATGATTTCATAAAACAGGATTTGATGAGTTTGTTGTTTGTTAAATAGCTTTTTTCAGTTCTGAAGATAATAAGTAATTCAATTCAGTTATAAAAACGAATGCCATACGAACTTCGTATGGCATTCAGCAGATATCTTTTTTTGAAAGTGATTTAAGCAACAGCCATTTTCACCAGTTCAGCTGCTTCACTCAGCTGTATAGCACTCTGTACTTTTAATCCGCTTTCATCAATCAGTTTTTTTGCTTCTTCTGCATTGGTGCCCTGCAAACGAACAATGATGGGTACTTTAATATCGCCAATGCTTTTGTAAGCATCAATTACACCGGCAGCTACACGATCACAACGTACAATACCACCAAAAATGTTAATGAGAATGGCCTTTACACTCGGGTCTTTTAAAATAATTTTAAAACCTGCTTCAACAGTTTGTGCATTGGCAGTACCGCCCACATCAAGAGAGTTGGCCGGTTGTCCGCCACTCAACTGAATCATATCCATGGTAGCCATTGCAAGGCCTGCACCATTTACCATACAACCAACATTACCATCTAATTTTATAAAGTTGAGGTTATGATTACCAGCTTCCACTTCTGTAGGATCTTCTTCGGTAACATCTCTCATGCTTGCAATTTCCGGATGACGCATCAATGCATTATCATCTACATTCATCTTGCAATCAACAGCAATAATTTTATTATCTGCTGCTTTAAACAATGGATTAATTTCTAGCATACCACAATCCAATCCTACATAAGCGTTATATAAATTGGTTACAAACTTTACACAGTTCTTAAATGCTTCACCACTTAAACCCAAATTGAAAGCAATCTTTCTTGCCTGGAAACCCTGTAAGCCACCTGCCGGATGTACCCATTCTTTAAATATTTTTTCAGGAGTGTTATGTGCCACATCTTCAATGTTCATACCGCCTTCGGTACTGTACATAATCACATTTTGTTTTTTTGTACGATCCAGTAATATGGAGAGATAAAATTCTTTTCGTTCGCTTGGCCCATCGTAATACATATCCTGTGCTACCAGAATCTTGCTCACCAATTTTCCTGCAGGACCTGTTTGTATTGTTACCAATGTACCACCCAGAATACCTTTTGCAAATTCAGTAACCTGCTCCAGGTTTTTTGCCACTTTCACACCATTCATTCCGGTTTCTTTCACGGTGCCTTTACCCCGGCCGCCGGCATGTATCTGTGCTTTTACCACGGCAAAGCTACTGCCGCTCTGGTTTTTTATCTGGCGGTAAGCTTCTTCTGCATCGTGTACAGTACTGCATGCAAAACCTTCCTGCACGGGAACATTGTATTTTTTCAGTAATTCCTTGGCCTGGTATTCGTGAAGATTCATAATACAAAAAATTTCGGCGAAGATAAGCGAAAGACGATAATAGTTTGAAGTTTGAAATTGGATGTTTTTGGTTACCGGCTTTTGTTTTTCATAGCCCGCCCGAACGTACTTTTTAATAAAGCAAATTTTATTTTATCAACGTTCGGTACGGGCGGGTATCGCCTGTTGCACTTGCCACGCAACGAAATGGCTGCGTGGTCGCACTCTTCATCTTTCCTTTCTTTAATCGGCTTTTTCTATCTTTCCATTATGATCAGGTTTACTTTTTCATGTTATATCATGTTGCTTCTTTCCTGCAAAACAGGTATGCAATTATTGGTTCCGCAATCAAACAAAAATGCAATTAGCGGATCTGCATTTTATAAAAAGGCAGC
>DAIOWB010000278.1:0-3662 GCA_036758725.1 Lacibacter sp. | reverse complement strand
TAGCAAGCATGTTTGAACTGGTACCGGTAATAAATGGTATAAAAGATAAACATATTCCTGTTGATGCATTAAGCAGCACTACACTTGCCTTATTGCAAACACAAATGAAAGTGTATATAGAATATGTTCTTGGCTTAAAAGATGTGAGTGGCGAGGAAAATGAAAAACTGAAAGCGGTAATGCAGTTACTGATTGATTTACGCAAAGAAGCAAAAACAAAAAAAGATTTTGTAACCAGCGATAAAATAAGGATTCAGCTTTCAGAATTAGGGATACAGCTGAAGGATGAAAAAGACGGTGGCATGAGTTATACATTGTAAAACAAAATGCATGTCGCACTACATTCAGCATTTAGTAAAAGACAAAAAATTCAGAAAAGTTTTAGAACAGCAGGATCCGCATGTATTAGTACGGAGAAAAAAAATTTATCTCTATCTGTGTGCATCTATTATGAGTCAGCAACTTTCCACCAAAGTAGCTGATGTTATATACAAACGTTTTCTTGCTTTATATGGCAAGAAAGAACCAACAGCCCAACAAATATTAGATACGCCTTTTGAAACATTAAGAGGTATTGGTTTAAGTAATGCTAAAACCAATTATGTACAAAATGTTTGTCGCTTTTTTATTGAGGAAGGTTTAGATGATAAGCATTTGTATAAAATGAGCAGTGAAGAAGTGCAGCAAAAGCTCATTCAGATTAAAGGAGTAGGAAAGTGGACAACAGAAATGATCCTGATGTTTGCTCTAAAGCATGAAGATGTTTTTCCTGTTGATGATTTAGGCATACAACAGGCCATGACCAGGCTTTATAAATTAGACACATCCAATAAGAAACTATTACAGGAACAGATGCATAAAGTTGCAGAAAAGTGGCGGCCTTACCGTACTTATGCCTGCTTGCATTTGTGGAGATGGAAAGATGGGGAGTAATTTTGAAAAGCCACCTGGTTTGTAAATCAATTTTGCCATGCTCAAATCTAATTAAAATTATTTCCCATACAATCCTTAGGATTTCAGAAATAATGTTTTTACCTTTTACAGTGCTTTAAGGCCATCTTAAAAACAAAACACGATAATTATTAAATTTTAATTATCAGATTATATGAGACCGCTGTTGCTTATTATCTTTTTAATTTCAGTTTCATTAAACCTTTATGCAGGAAACAGCTATCAATCCGATAGCAGTATTTATTATTTTGAAAAAGGTGTAAAAGCAAAGAGTGAGAATAAAAATATTTTAGCTATTACATATTTTAAAAAAGCATTAAGTTTTGATACTTTAAATGTTACAATTCTGGAAGAATTGGGAAATGTTGCTTTGGAAAGCAAGATCTATTATACAGCGCTTGATGCGTATAATAAATTAGTTAAGATTAAAAAGCAATCAAACCAAACATTAAAGCAGTTAGCAAAAATTTATTTCAGTTTAAAGCGCTATAAAGATGCACTTGCAAACGCAGAGCAGTATGAAAGGCTTGAACCCGGTGCAGATATGAATTATATTATTGGAATGTGTTTTTATAAACTACGTCAGTATAACAAGTCTTTAGAACGATTAATTAAAGCAGAAAAACTGGAACCCCAAAATGCAGTTTTAAAATATACTATTGGTAAAATATATAATGAAGACATACAGAACTATACCAGAGCAATTGATTATTATGAGGCTGCTTTGAAATTAGACAGTAGCCAGACGTTTTGGGAATATGAGATGGGATTTGTTTATTATTACGGAGGCCGTGTTTCAAAAGCTATATCAGTATGGGAAAAAGTAGAAAAAACAGGATGGCTTCAGGGAGCTGATTATGAAAATTATTTTTATAACATTGGCCAGGCATATGTAGATGTTAAAAACTATCCCAAAGCCATTACTACTTTAAAAAAATCACTGGAAATTAACCCGAATGCAATAGTACCAATCATTGTATTGGGCGAGGCGTATTACCGAAGCCAGATGTATAAAGAAGCTATTAAACAATTTGAAAAAGCATTAAAAATTGAAGAAACAAATATTGATGCGCATAAATTTTTAGGCCAAACCTATCTGAAAATGGGTGATAAAGCCAAGAGCCAGAAATATTTGCAGCGAGCCAAAGAACTGGAAGAAAAATAATTATTTTTTCAGTTGCATTTTATAAAAGAATGTTATAATTTGGATTTGTACTAAGAGCTAACAGTTAAATAAAGGGTTTTTATTAATCATACATACTCCACGAAAACTCAATTTTGCACTCCTTCTGATTTATTGTAATTGAGTTGTTTTTAAACTAACATCGTAAACCCATGGAAAAGTAAATAATTCATTAAACATGAATTAAGTTTTTATGATTCTGTAAATGTGTTAAATAAACACATATAGGATTTTATTGCTAAAACCCTTCAATTAAAAATTTAATTATAAACCTTAAACCAAATGATCATGAAAAAAAGAATCACACTCTTCATTTTAAGCTTGTGCATTGCAGGAATATTACAGGCACAACAACCACAACAAATAGCCGGTCAATATATTGTTGTGCTTAAAGAGTCTTCAGCTAAGCCTGTTGTTAAACAACAGAAAAAGAACGATAATCGGGAACAAAAAGCCAAAGACAACAATGAAGCACGTCAAAAAGGCCTTGCAAAGGTTAAAGAAGTAAGAGGTAAAAAAGGAGTTAGCGAATCATCAGTATTACAGGATTATGCCGATGTAATAGTAGGATTTGCTGCAAAACTTTCTGATAAACAAAAATCTGATCTTCAGGCCGATCCTGATGTGGAAGGTGTATACCCAGATTTTGTTGTTCAATTAGATCCGATGAATCCTGAAGCTAACCCCAGTGATGTAGGCTTCAATAATCAAATGCCTATTGATTTTAATTATGCTAACCATGCTGGTGGGCCTTCACAAGACAATACCTTTTTACCCAATCCTATTATAACAGCAGCAGATTATGTTGGTTGTTTTATAACAAGAGCAGGTGGCTGGGTTGATGGTTCAACAAAAGGAACTTGGATCTGGATTTTGGATACGGGTATTAATTTAACTCATCCAGATTTAAACGTGCAGACTAATGCTACTTATGCCAAGTCTTTTATAGTTGGAGAAACTGTTGAGGATGGTTATGGTCATGGAACCCATTGTGCAGGAATTGCAGCTGCAAAATATAATGGATTTGGAATTGTTGGTGTTTCTGCAGGTGCCAAAGTAGTTCCGGTAAAAGTGTTAAGCAACGCTGGAAGCGGATCATGGAGTGCAATTTTGGGAGGAGTAAACCATGTGGCAATGTATGATATTGCTGGTGATGTAGTAAATATGAGTTTGGGCGGGTATAGTTATTCAAATTGTGAATCAGTTAATCCTTCTCTTACAACTGCTATCCGTAATTTAGGATATGCAGGTACTTATGTATGTATTGCTGCCGGAAATAATGGAAATTGTACAGGCGGGCCTCTTACATTACCCGGTTGTATTAATGGAACAAATGTATTTACAGTTGGCGCCCTTAACTGTGATTTAACCAAAGCATCTTACTCAAATGGTGGAACAAACGTAGATTTTGTTCAGGTTGGAACAAGTGTATATTCAACCTATAAAGGTGGTGGTTATACAACAATGAGTGGCACATCAATGGCTACTCCTGTTGTAGCAGGTATTGTTCATGCACGTCGTGGGGCTC
>DAIOWB010000277.1:0-3664 GCA_036758725.1 Lacibacter sp. | reverse complement strand
TTCTTTTTTTCCTTTAACCGTGATGGATGAAAACGGAAGTGGCTCTCCTTTCTCGTTTGTTACAATACCAATTATTTTCCCGGCAATAACATATTGTGCAAAAAATGCAAATAAAAAAAGAAGAGATGTTTTAATCATAAAGGACGAAAGTACTCAGGCAATTGTTAGAAAAAAACTAATTCTCCACAATCTTTGATGAACGCAGATAACTTCCTGCCAAAGCTGCAAATCCGCCAACCAACCCTGCTACCAATCCCGTAGCAGAAATAATTGCCGCATGAGAACGTGATTTAAATAACAGTTCTGAAATTTTCATTGATAACAGATGTTCATTGTTCATATCAATAGATAATGCCAATACAACCCATAATAAAAACAAAGAAGAGAATCCGGCTAAATAAGCACGCATGGGTTTTTGTGGAATGAATGCAGCTACTGCAAACGCAGCAATTGCAATACTCCACCATGGTAAATAAAAACCTGCGGCATAACTTAAAAGAGCAGTGAGTATAAAAGCAGCAAAAAATTTCATTTGAGTTTGATTTTAGTTTTTTCGTCTGACGTCTCGTCTGACGAATTTTTTATTTAGTTTTTTAACAGACCGAAAACATGAGAGGATGCCTCTTGTCGCCCGTCAGACGAGGGCGTTAGACGTGGTCACCCCTTCTTAAATTGCATCGTCCATTTTACTTTTTCATTCTTCTCCTCTCCTTTCTTCATTACCCATGCTTTATAGTATTCACCTTTAGCCCATGTATCAACAAAATTGTCATAGTACTTACTGCCGGGATTACCACTTTCTCCGCCGGGATAAACCACATACGCTTCTGTTTCAGGTGTAAGATTCACAATCATCCGCCAGCTGGGCCCGTGACTTTTTGTAACAGCATTTACAATATTTCCATTTCCTCCTACCGGAATACCTGTTCTTGCAAATGGCATCAAGGCATCTTTAAGCAAATGATAAATTGCCGGATCTTTATGCTTTGTCCATTCAAGTGTTCCTGCAGTTTCTTCTTTTTGTAAATCAAGTAATGCTCTTTTAATTGCATTAGTAACCACATCAAAAATGGTTTCCTTTTGTGGAGTATTGATGTTATCAATAAATTTCATGGCTGTATCTTTTTTCAGCAACTCCATTAGGGTTTGATCTTCGGGCCAGTTAGCAGGGGGAGTAACTTTTGTAATCTCATCTTTCCATACTTCCACTTCCAAACTATCCCAGCAGGTTTGAAAAACAGTTTGCCCTGTTGAATTTGGACTGGCCTGTAAATCCCAGTTTCTTAAAATGGCTACATACTTTTTACCATTTGCATCCAACTCGCTTTCTTTTACATATTCCAAAAGAATGCCTCTTGCATCTTCTGCAAACGAATTAAAGTAATCATACTGCAGTTTCATCATATCATCTGTTGTAATACCATTCATTGCATTTAATTTATTTGTAATGGTAATTCCTCTTGCAGGTATATAACTTCCGGGAATAAAATAAGGATACGTTGAATCAGCAGGCCGTTGATTGGCACTTTCTAAAAAACCAGTTACCGGATTTTTGCTATGCGGATTTTCAGTTTGTGGAATATATCCCTGCCACATAAAACTGCTATCCTGCCCCGGCATTAAAAACAAACCCTGACCATTCCATCGTGCAGGAAACTTTCCTTGTTGCCAAATAGCTATATCACCGGTTTTAGATGCAAAAACAAAGTTTTGTCCGGGGCATTTAAATAATTTAATTGCTTCTTCGTAATCAGCATAATTTTTGGAACGATTTAATTTATAAAATGTTTGTCCTTCATTACTGGGATCATGAGCTGTCCAACGTACTGCAATTGATTTTTTATTTGTAAGATCATTTGTAAAGCTTTCATCAAACATCACAGGACCGAAAATAGTATAAGCTACCGTATCTAATACATCGGCAGCTCCTTTTACCTGAATAGTTTCAATGCGTTGCTCTGCTTTTGTCCATTGGCCATTAAACCAGTATTCTTTTTTATCTGCATCTCTGAATTTTATTTCATAGTAATCTTTTACATCACGTTGTGCATTGGTAACTCCCCATGCAATGCTATCATTAAACCCGATAATAATAAATGGTGTCCCCGGAAGTGAAACACCATATGTATTTGTAGTAGGTGTACTCAATTGCATTTCATACCAGATAGATGGAAAAGAAAGTTCCAGATGGGGATCATTACATAGAATAGGCAATCCGCTTTTTGTTTTTGAGCCGGCAACAACCCAGTTGTTACTTCCATTATTAATATCAGGTTTTGAAATTTCCTGGTATTTTACAATATCTTTTGTTCCAAAATAAAGTGAATCTGCAGTTGTTGGTTGAACAGGAACAATGCCCGGCTTATCAAACAAAGTTCCTTTTGGAATAATGGGCATTAAAGAATCGTTTACCTGTGGATAAATCATTTTAAATTCATCCATACTAAACAATGATTTTGCATTGGTATTCACCAGATCATTTTCTGTACCTGATGATAACATTTTGGCCATCATCTTTAACAACAAAGCAGTTTTAAGATGTGTCCATTTGTTAGGCTTATAATTCAAAAGTTTGTATTCAATAGGAATAGAACTTTCAGTTAATGTACTGATAAATGCGTTTACACCATTGGTATATGATTCAAAAGCTGCTACACTTGCAGGATCTTTTTTTACTTCTTCTATTGCATTTTCTGCAGCATAAACCATTCCCAACCTACGCTGTTCTCTGTCGTAGTTGATTGCTTTTTCGCCTATAATAGCACTTACATTTCCGGCAGCAGCTTCTGTTTGAAAATCCATTTGCCACAAACGGAATTTTGCATGTAAAAACCCCTGTATGAAATATAAGTCTTCATCATTTTCTGCAAACACATGCGGAACCAGTCGTTCATCAAAATAAACACTGGCAGCTCCTTTCAATTCCGGAAATTGCAATTCTTCACTAAAGTTTTTATTAACAGGTTCGGCATTTTGCCAAAAGCCATGCTGTGGACTTAAAAATTTACCAAGTGGTGGCGCCGGGCCAATTTTTGTGTTAAGAGCGTACACAAGACCTGCTGTTATTACAGTGGAAATAAGGAAGGGAATCAATCGCATATAGAAGTTATAAAAAGGAAAATTAAACAAATCTATAAATTAATAATCTATTTCTTTTTCACAGCATCAACAGAACCAACTTAAGCTGCATATTTTTGCAGTATGCAAGAGGAAACCATTGACGTAAAAAATATATTAGGGCTTCAACTTCCAACTGATCCAAGATGGGTTGATTTAACTGCAATATCAATTGAAGCTATTCTAACAGATCATGCTTACTGTGAACAAAAAGCTGCCACTACCTGCATTTCACTTATACAACGATACAGTGAATATGAAAAAATGATTACTGAGCTGGCACCTATTGTTACAGAAGAATGGGGGCATTTCCGTTCTGTATTAACAGAATTGCATAAAAGAGGATTAAAACTGGGCCGCCAGCGTAAAGATCTTTATGTAAATGAATTAATGGCTTTTCAAAAAAAAGGCGGGCATGTGGATGACCGCTTTTTAGATGAATTGCTTACCATGGCTTTAATTGAAGCAAGAAGTTGTGAACGCTTTAAACGTTTAAGTGAAGGATTGAATGATTCCTATTTCAGAAAATTTTACCGCAAGTTTATGG
>DAIOWB010000276.1:1449-3665 GCA_036758725.1 Lacibacter sp. | reverse complement strand
TACAATCTCCTATTATGTGGGATGTAATTGTAATCACTACTTATTTTTTCCTCAGTCTTTTTTTATTATACATTACGTTGCTTCCTGATATCAAGATTATGATTGAAGCAAAAGAAAAATTAGGCAAACCTTTTTCAAAACTCTACAAGTGGCTTGGTTCTTTCTGGAAAGGAACGGAAGCACAGGAGAAACTCAGAGATAAATCAATTACTATACTTTGTATTACGATTATACCTGTTGCATTTTGTATTCACACTGTTACTTCCTGGTTGTTTGCAACTACTTACCGCCCGGGATGGGATAGTACTAATTTTGGTGCATACTTTGTTTCCGGTGCCTTTTTAGTTGGTGCCGGTGGAGTTGTTGTAGCCATGTATGTTTTTCGCCGGGTATATAAACTTGAACATTATATTACCGAAAGGCATTTTAATAATATGGGAAAGATATTAGTAATGCTGGCTTTATTATATCTGTATTTTAATGTAAACGAATACCTGGTACCCGCATTTAAAATGAAAAAACCCGAAGAAGAACATTTAACCATGTTATTTACCGGGGAATTTGCTCCCATGTTCTGGTTTGCCATTTTTGTTGGAATGATCATACCCATATTTATCCTCATTTTCCCTAAAGGAAGAAAGCCTAATGCCATGATTGTTGCAGGCGTAATGGTTGTAGTGGGAGCCTGGTTTAAACGTTATCTTATTGTAACACCAACGATGCTTCATCCGTTCTTACCCAAGTATGATTCACCTGCATCTTACAGCCATTATTTTCCCAGCTGGTACGAGTGGGCCATTGCTATAGGTTCTTTAGCAGGTGTTTTATTAATCATTACTTTTTTTGTAAGGATATTCCCTATCATTTCAATTTATAAAACAATTACAGATCATGAAGAAGAACTACCATCATAAAATATTTATCATCTTTTTATTGATCTTGGGTTTTACTATTCATAAAACAAAAGCACAGGATACTGCTGAAGTTGCACCAACGATACTCAGCTTACGTTATTTTCTGCCTGAAAATAAAATACCCTATTTAATAGTAAATACAAAAAAGAAAGTAGGACGAATATTTGAACCGGTAAAAAACATAACAGTTAATGTATATTATAACGAAGCAACAGAAAATAATTTACTGGGAAAAATAACTACCGCAAGCAATGGTGAAGGCAGAGTTGCTTTTCCTGTTTCTTTTAAAAATACATGGGACTCTATCAATGAATTTAAATTTGTTGCTGAGTCAGTTCCTGCAAAAGGTGAAGAATTAATAAGTTCCGATTTAACTATTAAAAAAGCAATTCTTGTTATTGACACACTAAATGACGGTGAAAGCAGAACTGTAATAGCTCAATTAAAGGAAAAAACAGGAGATGAATGGGTTGCGGTTAAAGAAATAGAAATGAAACTGGGTGTAAAAAGATTATTGGAAAATTTAACCGTTGGTGATGCAGAAAACTATACTTCTGATTCAAGTGGAACTGCAAGTGCCGTTTTTATCCGTGATTCTATACCAGGTGATAATAAGGGAAATATTGTACTGGTTGCAAAAGTAGAAGACAATGATATTTATGGCAACCTGGTTGTTGAAAAACCAGTGCCATGGGGTAAACCTGTAATTGCAGAATCAAATTTCTGGCACCGCACTCTTTGGTCAACAGGTAACAGGGCTCCTTTTTGGTTATTGTTTATAGCCCTTTCCATTATTGTTGGCGTTTGGGGAACATTCATTTACCTTGTTATGCTGCTACTGAAAATGAAAAAAATGGGAAAAGAATATGAAAAAAACATGGTAACCTGAAAATCATGAATGCTGATGAAATAAATTATTAATCCTTTTTAATATTGATCGTTTTATATTTTTTTTAAGTTTAGGTATTCAACAAAAAAAGGTTGTCATTCCTGACAGCCTTTTTTCATTGAACTATTTCATTCTTTTATTATAAACAAACTTTAAACTTCTTTATCATTCATTTCATCATTTGTAGTTTGTAAAAGATGTTCTTCTATTATTTCTTTAAAAGCCTGTTTGGGAAAAGCTCCGGGTTCTAAGGAAGGCATTCCTTCCATAGGTATAAACAAAAAAGACGGAATGCTCATGATTCCAAATACTGCAGAAAGCTCCCTCTCCTGTTCTGTATTTACTTTATAAATATCAATTTGATCTTTGTATTCTTCTGAAAGCTGCTCCAGTACAGGTGCAACCATTTTACA
>DAIOWB010000276.1:0-1349 GCA_036758725.1 Lacibacter sp. | reverse complement strand
TTATTTTTGAATTTTGCAAACTCCTTAATATATCAGACTTTTACGGCAGCAGACAAATGTTGAGTATGGATATAAATGTACAAGAGAGCGACGCCTATACAGATGCATCACGTTTAAATGCCGGCTAACAAAAAAAGAAAAATCAGTATGCAGAAAACAAAGAAAGTAAAAGATAAACCAATTATTTTAATAACAAATGATGATGGATTAACCGCACCTGGCATCCGTAACCTGGCAGAAGCTGTAAAAGATTTGGGCAGAGTTGTAGTGGTAGCGCCAGATAAACCTCAGAGCGGCATGGGACATGCAATTACCATTGGCTTCCCTTTGCGCATGCAGCAAGTACACATGATGGATGGAATTGAATGCTGGCAAACAAGCGGCACACCCGTTGATTGTGTAAAGCTTGCTGTTGATAAAGTATTGCACCGCAAACCTGATATTTGTTTGAGTGGAATTAACCACGGTGCCAATCACAGTATTAATGTTATTTATAGTGGCACCATGAGTGCTGCTATTGAAGCAAGCATTGAAAGCATCCCTTCCATTGGATTTTCTTTGTTGAATTATAGTATGGAAGCAGATTTTTCGGCTGCAAAAAAATATGCAAGAATTATTGTTGAAAAAATTCTAAGTAAGAAACAGGATAAGCATTTGTGCTTAAATGTAAATATTCCTAAAGTAGATGAAAGTTTAATTAAGGGTATTAAAATCTGCAGACAGGCTTATGCAAAATATGTTGAAGATTTTGATGAGCGTAAAGATCCTTCAGGTAAAAATTATTACTGGCTTACAGGCGAGTTTAAAAATTTTGATAAAGGAAAAGACACTGATGTCTGGGCACTTGAAAATAATTATGTGAGTGTGGTACCTGTTCAATTTGACTTAACGAATTATACATTAAAAAAACAATTAGAAAAGAAACTTAAATTCTGATGCTTAAACTTGATAAACTCCCGTTTGGAATTGTAATAGGTGCACTGGCTCCTATTTTAGGACTTGTTATTTATTATTATTTAAAAGCTCCATCCATCAGCTTTACTGAATTTGTAGAGTATTTCTTTAAAACCAAGGCTATGCTCACTGCGGTAGGCAGCCTTAGTTTAATTGTAAACATTGTTCTATTTACTATATTCATTAATGGCCGCAGAGATAAAACTGCCATTGGCATTTTTGTTATGACCTTAATGTATGGTTTGATGATTTTGTATGCTAAGTTTTTTATGTAATTGGCTTAAAACTGTTTACGATGCAGTTCTTTACCTTTCTCATCGTAAATAATAAACATCAGCAGTTTTCCTTCTGCTGTGAAATACTTCCAGTCTTTGATATGGATTCCGTTTTTATAT
>DAIOWB010000275.1:0-3677 GCA_036758725.1 Lacibacter sp. | reverse complement strand
GTGTAAGAGTTTGTGGTTTTTAGTTTTTAGTTTGTTGTAACCAGCATTGGAATTTCTGTTCAGCTGCATTGGCGTCGCACTCTTGTGCCACACAAAATAAATGAACTTTTTTGTGGCACCCCGCTACAAGCGGTGGTACTGCATAAATTCTATTCAGCAATTATCTGATTTGAGATGTGTGGGATTTATGAGATATATGAGAAATAGAATTCCTTCTATAATTATAACACTGTATAAATGATAGTTCAGATAATCATCCCACCAATCCCAATCATCCAATAAATCCCGGTTCAGACAATGGTTCATACTTTATGCGTTTGCGGTGCAGGAACAATGGGCAGTGGTATTGCACAGGCAGCTGCACAAACTGGTATTTATACTTTGTTATTTGATCTTAATAAAGAAGTATTGCAAAAAGCTGAAGCTGCCATTAACCAAAACTTACAATCACTGGTTGATAAAAATAAAATTTCAATCCAACAGGCAACTGACATTAAAGGCCATCTTACTTACATCAATGATAAAAACAGTTGTATAGCCGATATTATCATTGAAGCCATTGTTGAAAAACCCGAAGCAAAAATTGCCTTGTTCAATCAATTGGCAGAAATCAATCACAGTGAAACCATCTTTGCAAGCAATACTTCTTCACTCTCTGTTTCACAGCTGCAAAAAAAAATTGTACAGCCACAACGGGTAGCAGGCATGCATTTTTTTAACCCCGCTACCATCATGAAACTGGTTGAAATTGTAAAAGCTGAACAAACATCAGATGAAGTCATCAATACATTAATCAGTTTAGCCAAACAGATGAATAAAGTTCCTGTTGTTTGTAAAGATGCACCCGGCTTTATTGTAAATCGGGTTGCAAGGCCATATTATATAGAAGCGTTGAAAATGCTTGAACATGAAGTGGCAGATATTGCAACCATTGATGCAATTATGGAAGCTACTGGTTTTAAAATGGGACCTTTTAAACTCATGGATCTTATTGGCAACGATATCAACTATGCTGTTAGCTGCAGTGTATATGATCAACTGGGTAAACCTGAACGATTAAAACCATCACCCATTCAAAAAGAAAAAGTTGAAAGTGGAAAGCTGGGCCGTAAAACCGGCGAAGGGTATTATAAATACAATGGATAATGAAGTAATTGATAAATGATAATCAATCAACCCTAATTTTACAATGTTCCTTAATAAAATTTTCAATTAACCATGATTTTTGTAACCGGAGGTGCAGGATTAGTAGGTGCAGCATTGCTTCAACAATTACTGAAGCAGGAGCAGCGGCCCATTAAAGCATTATACAGACATTCAATGCCTGTACTTTTATCGGAAGATGAAAAGCAACAGATTGAATGGATTCATGGTGATATATTGGATACATCGTTATTAGATGACGTAATGAAAGAATGCAAACAGGTTTATCATTGTGCAGCTGTTGTATCGTATCATTCAAAGCGCAGGGAACAGATGTACAAGATTAATATTGAAGGCACAGCCAATATTGTAAATGCAGCATTAGAAAATCAGATTGACAAACTGGTTTATGTAAGTTCAGTAGCTGCAATAGGCCGTTTACGTCCCGGTGAACAAATTAATGAAGAAACCAAATGGAGTGAAGAAACCAACAACTCTCATTATGGCAAAACAAAATATTTTGCTGAGCTGGAAGTATGGCGTGGCATCAGTGAAGGTTTAAATGCAGTGATTGTAAATCCATCAGTTATACTTGGTGAAGCAAACTGGGAAACAGGTTCTTCTTCCATCTTTAAAAAAATATGGGAAGAATTTCCTTGGTATACCAACGGAGGAACCGGTTTTGTTGATGCAAAAGATGTAGCAACAGTGATGATTGCCCTGATGCAAAGCCCCATTCACAATCAACGTTTTTTATTGAGTAATGAAAATGTAAGTTTTCGTGAACTGTTTTCAAAAATTGCTTCAGCATTTGGCAAAAAACCACCTCAGCAATTTGCCCAACCCTGGATGAGTGAAATTGTTTGGCGTATAGAAGCAGTTAAAGCCATGTTCAGTAAAAAAGAACCCTTGCTTACAAAAGAAACCTCCAGCACTGCACAGGTAAGAACGTATTATGATTCGTCAAAAATCTTATATGCATTACCCGCCTTTCAGTATACTCCGCTTGATGAAACCATTGAACGAACATGCAAGTGGCTTGTACAACATTATCAATTGAAAAAATAAAACCCCGGCAGCGGTTGCAAACCCTGCAGGCGGTTTTTTAAGGAAGAAATCATCTTCTTTATTTTTTCTCTGTGTATAGAATTTTATTTTACTTTTCTTCTATCTTTCAATACTCTTAAAGTTCCGCTAATACCTGTAGTTTATTTTCTATGGCCTGAAAATTGTTTATTTTTATTCCATATCAATAAAAACAAATGAAATGAACCATAAAAATGATTGAGCAAATTATACAAAACGGTAATCATCATTTTTATGGCAAATAACATCTGACCCTGATAATTAAATTAAAAATAAACAGATGAAAACATTTATTTCCTTTATCCTTTTCTTCATCAGCATTTCAGTTACAGCACAAACTTCTTTCTTTATAAAAGGCAAAGTAACAGATGACAGTACTAAACTTCCGTTAGAAGGTGCAAGTGTTCTTTGTCAGAATACAACAAAAGGAACTATTACCAATAAAGACGGTGAGTTCAGGATGGAACTTCCGGCAGGTGGTCATAATCTTGTAATCACCTATACCGGTTTTGAAACTGAAAGTATACGCATCAGCTCATCGCAGGATAACAGCGCAGAACTCAACATTCAATTAAAGAAAAAAGAAAAGAAACTGGAAGAAGTAGTGATACAGGCTACTACAGAAGTGAAGGACGGATGGAACAAATACGGAAAACAGTTCCGTGATTATTTTATTGGCAGCACTCCCTTTGCCAAACAATGTTACATTGTTAATGCCAATGATGTAAAGTTTTATTATTCTAAAAAGAAGAACAGGTTAAAAGTAAAAGCTGAGCAGGCGGTGATTGTTATGAATTATGCTTTGGGTTATAAAATTCAATATCAGCTCGATTCCTTTATTTATGATTATAATACAAAGTTCAGTGCTTATACCGGTGTTGCATTTTATACTGAATTGGATTCTACTGCCGAACAAAAAATCATTTGGGCACAGAACAGGGAAAAAGCATACTACGGTTCTCGTCTGCATTTTATGAGATGTTATTACGATAGTACGTTGCTGGATAACGGATTTCAGTTAGAGCAGATTACAACAGATAGCATTACCAGTAAATTAATATACACTTCATTGACAAATCCTTATGATTCTTTAATTTATTCACTAGTTGACAGTACAGACAAAGAGGTGAGTTTATTTGGAAAATACAGAGTGGTTTACACCCTTGCTAAAATGGAAAAGGATTATCTCCTTGCTAACAAATATCCTGTTACAGCAAAAGATCAGCTATCAACACTTGAATTTTTAAATGGATTTGTAATTACTGAAAATGGTTTTTTTTATGATCAGCCCGAAGTAATCAATAGTGGTTACTGGGCCTGGAAAAACTTAGCAGATCAGTTGCCTTATGATTACTGGCCTACAGAAGCTCCTTAAAAGTTATAAATTTTTCAACTTCTCCCACATTTCAGGAATGCGTTTTACCCAAACCAGTTCTTTTCTTTTTTGC
>DAIOWB010000274.1:0-3682 GCA_036758725.1 Lacibacter sp. | reverse complement strand
TCACTTTCTGATAAAATGTGGTGTTCGGCATAGTCCATTGCCTTATCTATATAATATTCCTCCTCGCCTTCAAGCCAATATATTGGTTTGAAAGATTTCTTTTTCCAGTCTGAAATTATCTTTTCCACACTCATAATCCGCTAAGTTACAGGCTTTCAGGCATCAGAAAGTACAAAAAAAATATTTTTAAGAAAAGTAAAACAGGGTTTTTGGCACGGTTTTCGGAATTTTGTCTCGCAGATGTAATTTTAAAAAGCTTTTAACCAAAATAGATTAAACCACCTGTTGTTACTCGCTTTTAAAAATTTCATTTCAATCAAGCTTATTTATTTCACATAGTAAAAATTTAAAATTCTTTTTATGACAAACACAAATTATCCATCAGCTACAAACCCCACCCCGTCTGAACCGGCAAAAAGCAGGAACAACAAAAACCTGATAATAGGTATTCTTGCTGCAGGTTTGCTGGGAACATGGGGCTATTTCCTTTATGACAAAAACCAGTCTGGTGAAAAAATCACTCAGCAACAATCACAAATCAATGCTCTTGATTCTTCTAAAACAGACATCCAGAGAGAGTTTGACAATGCACTGGCAAGACTTGATTCCGTAACAGGTTTCAATAATAATCTTCAGGGACAATTAACTGATAGGCAAAAAGAAATTGATGCTAAAAAATCAGAAATCCGCAGAATACTGAATGATAAAAATGCCACGCAGTCTCAGTTGGCAAAAGCAAAGAAAATGATTTCTGAGCTTAATGATAAAATAACTGGCCTTGAAACCGAAGTAGCAAGACTTACTGGTGAAAATCAGGAACTGGTTACAGCCAATACATCTTTAAAGACTGAAAAAGCCAGCCTGGAAACAAATCTTGCAACTACTGTTACTGAAAAGCAGGATTTAGAAAAAACGGTTGATGTTGGTTCTACTTTCAGTGCTTCCAACATACAGGTAGTGCCCGTAAATGAAAGAAAAAGTGGTAAAGAAAAAACAACTACAACCGCAAAAAAAGTGGACAAACTGGTTGTTTCATTTGATGTAGAAAACAGGATTGCAAAATCAGGCCCTGCTGACATGTATTTAATTGTTACTGCTCCTGATGGTAAGGTAATATCTGAAACTGGTAACTTACTTAATACCCGTGCAGATGGAGAGAAAAGCTTTACAGCAAAAATCCCGGTGAACTATGAACAAGGCACCCGTAAATCTGTTCAGTTCCCGATTCAGCAAAATGATTTTGCTACTGGTAATTATAAAATTGAAATTTATCATAACGGCTTCAAAATTGGTGAAGGTGTAAGAAGCCTCAAAAAAGGTGGTTTATTCGGTTAAAAGCAGATAACTCCTGCTATTATATGCCGCTCTGTTTATAACAGGGCGGTATTTTTTTGAGTTAACCACATGTTTTGCACATAATTGATTTTTAAGATTTTATTCATAAAATACTGTTTAACAATACAGTAATTTTACACAAGTAAATTACTAAACCCATGTATATCAGTACCTTTTTTAGAAGGCTAGCAATTGTATTGGCCTTAAGTTTTGGATACCTTAGTCCATCAGCCCAAAACTCAATATCACCTAAATACAGTAACTCTACAATTTACACTGGTATAGAGGTAGGTGCAAAAGGTGTAAAAATGAGTGTAATAGAAATCGGAAAAAATGCCAAGAGCAATGGTTCTTTTAATATTTTAAAAGACACTTCTGTTAATACAGATTTCATTTCATTTACACCTGCCACCTTTAATGCAACACTGGACGGACTTCGTGGACTTTATACTACAGCAAATTCCAGTTATGGAATTCCATCAAAAAGAATTTATACCGTTATCAGCAGCGGTGTAAAAATGCAGGCAGAAAAAGATCAGCAAAGTTTACATATCCAGAAGCTTATCGATTCATTTAAAGTAAAAATAAATGAGCCTAACAGGCAAGTTGAAGTTGTCGATGTTATAAAAGAAGCCTCGCTATCTCACCTTGGAATTATTCCGGATGCAAGGCGATACACAACTTTTCTGATTGATATAGGAAGCGGTAATACAAAAGGTGGATTTTTTCCAAATGGCAATACAAATGACTTCCGATTATTCCAGATTAACTGGGGAACAAAAAGTACTGCCAACGCTACGGAAAAAAGATGTGAAGATGATAAAAGCCTTGACAACTATAACAGGCAACTTTTCCGGGTATTAACCAGCGCAGAAAATTCTGAAATTATTTATGCAGTAAATGCAAGCGGTGCCTATCCCCTCAGTGACAATATTGCTGTAAGTGGCGGAATAGCATGGTCCATTGCTACATTGATTCACCCGGAACTGATTGAGAATTCTATTGTATCAGTAAGTTTTGATGAAGTAAAAAAGTTCAATGATAAACTTCTCAATAATTATAAATCCCTTTCAGCAGAATCGTTGACAGAAAGTGTAAAAAATGCTTCTGAAAAAGAAATTATGATGAAAGAGATAAACAGGGTACATAAAGTATTTGATCAAAAGTCATTATTATCGGGTACTGGCTTACTGCTTAAAATTATGAGGCAGTTTTCTTCAGCATTTGAAACTAAACAATTTTACCTCATTAAAAATGGCCAGGTAGGTTGGGTTTCAGCATACGTAGATCAAAACCTGGACAAACAATAACTGATATTTTTGAGATTCCGTTATAAACTAAATACCCCGTATTGTACATCCTTTTAGATAGACGTGAAAGATATTAAAATCCCTTTGCTGGTAATGCTTTCTGTGGGCCTGGTAGGCACCTGGGTTTATCATCTTTATGATAAAACACAATACTCTAAAAGACGAACAGAAGTCTTTATTAAAGATTCGATTGCTGTTGCAGAAGCCGTTCGAGATTCTCTTCAAAAAATTTATACGGTAACAATTACTGATCTTGATACCAGGCTCGATTCTTCCAGAACAAAAGCAGACTCACTGAAATTTCAATTAAATACAAAATTGAGTGAACTCTTTAAACTAAAAGGGGAAATCGAGAATATTCTTAAAAACCGTAATTCAACAAAAGCAGATTTACAGATTGCAAAAGAGAAAATAGGAGAATTACAGGGGCTTGTTGAAGAAATGAAGGGACAAAAGGATATAATGGAAGAAGAAAAGAAGCAATTAAGTGCAGTAATGACCCAACTTACGGGTGAAATAAGTGGTTTACAACAAACAATGACAAAACTGGATGCCGAAAACAAAGTTTTGAAAGAAAAAGTAAATCTTGCTTCTGTATTTGTGGCATCCGAAGTTAAACTTACGCCTGTTACCACTAAGAATAATAAAGAACAGGAAACTAATGCTGTAAATAAGGCTGAAAAAATAATCGTTTCATTTAATGTTCAGAATAATGTAAACGCTTATGACAATGCTGAAGTCTATATAGTTTTAACCCAGCCTGACGGCTCTGTATTTAAACCTGATGTATGGGAGTCGTCATCATCCATGGAAACTTACAAGGGTGAAAAAAGAAGTTATACAAGGAAAATAAAATTTGAATACGAAAAAGGAGAACCGAAACCGTTACTTTTTTCTCTCAGCCCGGATGGTTTTCAAAAAGGGAAGTATTCATTGCAATTATACCATAATGGTTATTTGATTGGGCAAACTTCAAAGACGCTGAATTAATTTTATTTTCGTTTAGCCCGGAATCTTTAATTTATAAATAAACCTTT
>DAIOWB010000273.1:0-3684 GCA_036758725.1 Lacibacter sp. | reverse complement strand
AGGCTCATATCCGCCAGCAGGCGGACGGGAGTTCGATCCTCCCCTTCGCAACAACAGTCCCGCTTTTGGCGGGATTTTTTTTGTTCCTTTGCATTGAACTGCATTTGTGAGCAATGAATATTACACATTATGAAAGTAGGATTTGTAAATATTTTCGGAAAACCCAATGCGGGCAAAAGCACATTGCTCAATGCGTTGCTGGGTGAAAAATTGGCTATTGTATCTTCAAAAGTTCAAACTACCCGGCACAGGATTAAAGGAATTCTAACAACAAAAGAATACCAGATTATACTTTCCGATACGCCTGGTATTATTGATCCCAAATACAAGTTGCATGAAAGGATGATGTCCAGTGTAAAAGGTGCACTGGAAGATGCTGATGTTGCATTATTAATTTTAGATATTAAAGATAACTGGCAGGAGAATGATGAACTGTTTGCATCGATGCATTTAAAAGTTCCCTGCATTGTGGTGTTAAATAAAATTGATCTGGTTGATACTGCTAAGCTGGAAGAAGCAAAACAGTTTTTTGAAGGTAAACCTTACTGTAAAAAGGTAGTTACTATTTCAGCTTTATCCGGTATCAATATTAAATCGTTTCTAAAAGAGATACTAGTGTTCTTGCCCGAAGGCGAATTGTTTTTTGAAGAAGACCAGTTAACCGATTTAAGTACCCGGTTTTTTGTTGCAGAATTAATCAGGGAAAAAATTTATGATCTGTTTTCTGATGAAATTCCTTATCACACAACCGTTGTGGTAACAGAGTTCAAGGAAAAATCAACCCTGATAAAAATTACTGCAGAAATTATTGTGCAACGTGAAACACAAAAAGCAATCTTACTTGGTAAGAATGGGGAAATGATAAAAAAGCTGGGCAGTTTAGCAAGGATTGAAATTGAAAAATTTGTTGGATCTAAAACATTCCTGGAGCTTTTTGTTAAAGTAAGACCTAAGTGGAGAGATTCAGATATGTTTTTAAAGGAATATGGGTATTTTTAATAGGGAAAATTCTCCTGAATAAATGAAAAGTCTATTTGTTTTCTTTTGTTTAATTGTGGTTACAATTATTGCAAAAGCTCAAACAAGTTTTGAGTTGCAAAATAACAGTGGCGGCACTTATACAATGAATATGTATTATGGGGCTGATCCTGTTATCAGAGGAGTACCTTATGATAAAATAAAAGGGAAGCCCTTCTTATATGATGAATGGATGTCTGCCGCATTGTATGATTATGCAAATAAATTGATCGGACGAATGCCGATTTTGATGAATATTGCAACAGGGGAAATTTATTTCAGGGACAGTAGTGAAATAAAAGTTGCAGATGAAGATATTGTGCGAAAAATAGTTGTTTACACTTCTCCACAATCAAATGAAATAAAAGCTGTGTTTTTAAATTTCATTCCGTATTTATATTATAAAGGAGATAAGATTAATGATTTTGTACAAATTTTTCATACAGGACCAACGATCCTTCTAAAATACCGGAAAAAGGAACTTTCAATTTCAGAGGGAGGTGGAGGAATGCCAAAGTATTATTTTTTTAAAGAAACTTCTGTTTATTATTTTCAGGTTAGTCAAAAGATTGAAAGGATAAGACGTTTAACCAAAGAGCATATTTTTCAGCTTTTGCCCGGTGCCAATGCTATGGAATCATGGGTAGATGAAAATAAAATAAACTTTAGAAATGAATCAGATCTCATAAAATTTATTGAATATTATAATTCTGTTAAGGAGAAAGCAAAAAACTGAATAAACCAATCATTTCTATGCATTAAATATTGATGCAGATCAAATGATTATTAAAAGTGTATTATTCTATCAGGCATTTAAAACATCATGAATAAAGTTCGGTTAACATATTTTATTTTATTGATTTGTTCATTTGTAATTACAAAAGGGCAGCAAATTCCTAATGGAAGACTTGCCGATGGAGGTACTTCAATTCCTTCAAATATTGTAACAAACCGTATTGATAATTTTTATACGGGAGATAAATTACTTAGTGAAATGAATTTATCTACTAAAGTTTTAAAGTTTGATAATATAGAAGGGAGTCCATTTTGGTCTGATAAATGGATGTATGCATCTTTATATAGTTATAAAAACGAATTTCTGGCAAAGGTGCCTGTGAATTTAAATTTTGCAAATGGTCAGCTATATGCCAAAGTTGGAGATAGTGTACTTCAACTTGATAATGAAACTGTACGGAAAGTTGTTGTTTATTCTGATACGAGTAAAAACCAGGTTAAAGCCGTATTTCTGAGTTTCTTACCTTATGTATACATCGGGAATGAAAAGATCAATGATTATTTGGAAGTTTTTCACACTGGTTATGCCATTTTGCTGAAGTATAAAAAGAAAGTACTGGCACAATCAGAAAGCGGCGGTGGAATGTCTAAATTCTATTATTTTAAAGATTTTTCATATTACTATTTACAGGTAAACAATAAAATTGAAAGAATTACATCATTATCTAAAGAACAACTTTTTCAGTTACTCCCCGGCTCTAATAATCTTGATTCATGGGTTAAAGAGAAAAAACTCAACTTAAAAAAAGAAAATGATGTTATTCAATTTATCGGGTATTATAATTCTATAAAAGAAAAAGAAGTAAAAAGTTTGAATTGAAACGAAATATTCTGGAACGAAGAACTCGCCTTCTTCATTCTTTTTAATTCAGTACTTTTGCATCCTTCACAAATTAATTATGACTGGTTTTACTTTAGCAATTGTAGGCAGACCGAATGTAGGGAAAAGTACTTTTTTCAACCGGTTATTAGAAGAACGAAAAGCAATCGTTGACGATGAGAGTGGTGTAACAAGAGATCGTCAGTATGGAGTTGCAGACTGGAATGGCAAAACGTTCAATGTAATTGATACGGGTGGTTACGTGCCCGATAGTACGGATGTGTTTGAAACAGAAATCCGCAAACAGGTTAACATTGATTTAGATGAAGCAAATGACATAGTGTTTATGTGAGATGTTGGTACAGGTATCACCAATCTGGATGAATCCATGGCAGGTATTTTACGCCGATCTAAAAAACCTGTTTTTCTTGCAATTAATAAAGTAGATAATCATGAACGTTTGCTGGAAGCCAGTGAATTTTATGCACTTGGTTTTGAACATATTTTTTTCCTTAGCAGTATGTCGGGAAGCGGAACAGGAGAATTATTAGATGCCATTGCAGAACTGATACCTGCTGATACAAATGATAATGAAGAAAGCATCATTCCTAAAATTGCCATTATTGGTCAGCCCAATGTTGGGAAATCTTCTTTGTTAAATGCATTATTGGGTGAAGAGCGTACCATTGTAAGTGATATTGCAGGAACAACAAGGGATACCATACATACGCACTATACATTATATAACAAAGATTTTATTTTAATTGATACAGCAGGCATCCGCCGTAAAACAAAAGTGAATGAAGACCTGGAGTTTTATTCTGTAATCCGTGCCATCAGAGCCATGGATGAAGCAGATGTTTGTATGTTAATTATTGATGCAGAAAAAGGAATTACACAACAGGATCTTAATATTTATTCATTGGCAGTTAAGAAAGGAAAGGGAATTGTGTTGCTTGTAAATAAGTGGGATTTGATGGAGAAAGAAACCAATACAAGCAGGGATTATGAAAAAGAATTGATCAGCAGGCTTGCACCCTTTAATGATATTC
>DAIOWB010000272.1:0-3686 GCA_036758725.1 Lacibacter sp. | reverse complement strand
ATGAGTGATAAAATGCCGTAAATAGCCCATTTTTCCAATTGCATAACGGCAAACAATGAACGATTTTGCTGGTACCTGTTTTCTACGAGGAATTCCTTGCCCAGAAATTGTTGCAAAGAAAGAATAGCTTTTTTTTCTGCATGCGGACTTTTTAATTTTATTTCTGCTGAGCTATATTCATTTTCTTTAAACCCAAGCATTTGCTGCAAAACGGCAAGATTTGTAATTACATACTTGTTATCAAAATCCTGTTGAATTGAAAAAGATCCGGCTGGTTGTAAGTTTATGATACTGATGCTTTCCATTGGATTATCAGTAGCCTTAACCCCTTTCTTTGGTAAGTATGCTGTTACTGGTGATATGGATCTGTCACTTAATAAATTCAATGCATTTTCAATTCCAACTCCCAATACTAAAGCCGGATTATCATTTGATCCGGTATTAAATTTTCCACTAACCATTTTGTCACCCACTCCACCTACTTTAGAGTAATTATCATCAACTCCCTTTATAACAGCATTAGCTCTAAAATCGCCATTTTGTAAATGAACGTTTGCTTCCGCAGTTAAACATAATGCTTCAATATCTGTAAAAGCACTCAGCTTTTGTACAGTTGCCGGGTCAAGAATAAATGTTTTTTTATGAGCGGATGTAATACGAATATCAGGATAAAAAGAAGAGTATAAGGTTTTCACCAATCCTTCAAATCCATTAAAAATGCTGAGTACAATAACCAATGCAGCAGTTCCCACAGCCATTGCAGTAACAGTAACCCATGCTATAATTTGAATGGCATTGGTTGATTTTTTTGACTTAAAATAACGCCAGGCAAAAAGGAAATTCAAGTTGAAATGTGTGATTTAGAATTAGCATTAATCAATGAATCATTCTTCAGTTTTCTTTTCTTCTTCAATCTTTTTTAATAACTCTTCCATTTTAAAAACCTGGTCAAGTGTATCATCAAGATAATATCTTATTTCAGGAATTCTCCTGAGCTGATGTTTTAATTTAGCTGAAAGTTCTCTTTTTATTTCATATGCCCTTTCTTCTACCTTTTTTAAAACTGCCTGGTTATCTTTTGCCTGGAAAACACTCAGATATATCCGGGCTTCCAGCAAATCGGGAGTTATTTTAACTGAGGAGATTGAAAGTAATCCACCATCAATCATGCTTAAACCCATTTTTCTGAAAATGGAAGTCATTTCTTCATGAATAACTCCTGCAATTTGTTTTTGACGCTTCCCTTCTAACATATCTTCAACATTTATTACGCTGTAAAAGTAGTTACTTTGCGGCGTTTATAATATGAAACAGTTTAAACGGATATTCAAATATTTAGGTGGCTATAAAGGAAATATTGGTTCTTATTTCCTGTTTATCATTTTATCTATTGCCTTTTCAATGGTTTCGCTGGCAATGCTTGCTCCTTTTTTGCAGCTATTGTTTAACAAGGAAGAGTTACTTCTTCAAAAGCCAGAATTCATTGTTTCTGCAAAAGGAATATTTCTTTACCTCAAATATTATATCAGTACCATCATAAAAGAAAGAAATACTGAAACAGCTTTAGCATTTATTTGTGGTATCATCATTATTTCCATTTTTTTTAAAAACATATTTCTTTATTTATCCTACCGTGTTTTATCTCCCATGCGTAATGGTGTAATGACAAGGCTTCGTGGAGATTTGTATGATAAAGTGTTACAACTCCCTGTTGGTTTTTTTACTGAACAAAGAAAAGGCGATCTAATATCACGTATGAGCAATGATGCAAATGAAGTGGAGTGGAGTGTTATGATGGCATTAGAAGCATTAATTAAAGAACCGCTTACTATTTTATTTTACCTATCGTTGATGGTTGTAATCAGTCCAAAACTGTCTTTATTCCTTTTGTTTTTTTTACCGGTTACTGCATTCATTATTGGTAGGGTAAGCCGTTCTTTAAAAAAACAATCAACCGAAGCCCAGGAAAAAAACGGATTGGTAATTTCAGTACTTGATGAAACCCTTTCGGGCATCAGAGTTATAAAAGCATTTACTGCTGAAAAACTTTTACAGAATCGATTTCATATTATGAATACTGATTTGAATCATTTAAAAAATCGAATCAACTTCAGAAAGGATCTTGCTTCTCCCTTATCAGAATTCATGGGTGTATTGGTTTTAAGTGGCGTTTTGTGGTTTGGTGGCAGATTGGTTTTAGGAAATAATGCAGGCGGATTAACTCCTGATGGTTTTATCACTTATATTTTATTTTTTACTCAAATCATTAATCCTGCAAAATCTCTGTCATCAGCTTATTATAACACAAGAAGGGGAAGTGCCGCAATAGAACGAATTGAAGAAATATTAAATGCTCCGGTTGTTGTAGAAGAAAAAATAAATCCAGTTATCATTTCGTCATTTGAAGATCAAATTGAATTTAAAAATGTTTCTTTTTCCTATTATGATACCCAGGTTTTGAAAAACATCAACTTCAAATTGAAAAAGGGGAAAACAATTGCATTGGTTGGCTCAAGTGGCTCTGGTAAATCAACATTAGCAGATTTGGTTCCAAGATTTCATGATATAACAAGCGGCGAAATTTTGATTGATGGAATTAATATTAAAGATTATTCCATTAACAGCCTGAGGCAATTAATGGGTATTGTAACGCAGGAACCCATTTTATTTAACGACACTATTGCCAAAAATATAGCACTCAGTAAACCTGATGCATCCATTAATGAAATTGAAGAAGCAGCAAAAATTGCCAATGCATATCAGTTCATTGATCAAAAAGAAAATGGTTTTAATGAAAATATTGGCGACCGAGGTGGTAAACTGAGTGGTGGTGAACGTCAGCGTATAACAATTGCCAGGGCTGTTTTAAAAAATCCACCGATATTAATCTTAGACGAAGCCACATCTTCACTTGATACTGAAAGTGAACGATTGGTACAGGATGCTATTAACTACCTTATGAAAGAACGAACCAGTTTAGTGATTGCACACAGGCTATCAACTGTTAGGCATGCAGATGAAATTATTGTATTGCAGAAAGGTGAAATTGTTGAAAGAGGTACACATGAAGAATTGGTAGCTAAAAATGGCTTCTATAAACGATTGGTAGACATGCAGGAAGTAAAATAAAGCAGTTTCAAGATTTTGAAAAAAGTAAAAATTAACGACACCCTTAAAGAGTCTGTTCTTCTATCCAATAAGGGTTAATTAAAAATATTTCTTTAATTACCCCAGAAATCCCTTCTAATTGCCAAAATCATTATCTTTACTCTGTTAATGTGAATTCAGTAGAGCCTTTCTGAACCAGCGATGCATCTCTTTCTTAATAAGAATCTTCCGGTTTTCAGTTGCCCTGGTTCATGATTTTTAGCTTTTAATTTTTTTTCTTGTGAACATTTACGTAGGAAACCTGTCATGGTCTATGACTAACGAAGACCTTGCTGCTTTATTTGAGCAATTCGGCACTGTAACATCTGCCAAAATTTTAACCGACAAATTCTCTGGCCGTAGTAAGGGTTTTGCATTTGTAGAAATGGAGAATGCAGAAGAAGCCCAGGCTGCAATTAGCCAACTGAACGACACTGATGTTCAGGGACGCAAAATTGTAGTTAACGAAGCTCAGCCAAAGAAAGATGATGGCGGCTTTAAAAAGCGCAGCTTCGGCGGCGGCGGTGGTGGCGGCGGTG
>DAIOWB010000271.1:0-3689 GCA_036758725.1 Lacibacter sp. | reverse complement strand
TTTTTATCCTTCGTGCAGTTCACACTTCTCTTGCCACGCCATCAAATGATAACATACTGGGATAAGCAGCGGTGCGTTTCCAAAAAGTATAAATAGCACGGCGGTATTGGTCTTCACCTTTGCTGGTTACCCAATCAGAATAATTCCATGGCGATAACCAAATGCCTTTAGGTTGCCATGGCATAACAGGTTCTCCAAACATTTTATTACTGAGTAAGCCGCTAACAGATAAACACTGGTCTCTTATTTGTTCTGCACTTAATCTTACCCTCGGGCCTCTTGCATATAATTTATTGTAAGGGTCTTTCTGTGTTAATATTTCATTGCTGTTTGATTGTTGCATATAGGTTGCACTCATCATGATGTCCTTAATCAATTTTTTCAGGCTCCAACCGCTTTCATTCATAAAACGCCAGCTCAGCCAATCCAATAATTCTTTGTGTACGGGCTGTATGCCTTGTGTGCCCATGTCTTCCAATGTTTCGGCAAGACCCATTCCAAATAATTGTTCCCAAATTCTGTTTACTATTGTTCTTGCTGTTAATGGATTTTCTGTTGCCGTTAACCACATTGCTAAACCCAGCCTGTTTTTGGGTGCAGTATTAGGAAATGGGTTTAATGATTTAGGAACACCTGGTGTAACCACATCACCTTTTACCAGCCAATTTCCCCTTTCAAATACATTAGTTGTTCTGAACATATCCGGTGGATTATCCATCATGATGGGAGTTGTTGGTAATTTCAATTGCATCAAATCCCAAAATCTTTTTTTCATAGCGACGTAACCGGGTTTGCCTTCGCCGGGAAATTTTTGCGTGAAATAAACCCATTCGAGCATGGCACAATCATCATCTATTTCTTTTGTTTTTGATGATGTGTTATAGGTAAAATATAAATCATGTTTACCCTGGTATGCAGTTGAAATATCAATGCTGCCAAATTTCATCCCCTTAATTGTAGTTGTATCCAATATAACAGATGATAGAATCGGTCCATCAGGTTTATCAATTTGTATTTGCCATTTACCATTGTTTACCCATGCATCATAACGATATATCATATGGTTTTTACCAGTAAGGTCAATATTTTTTAATCGGCAAACAGTGTTTTTTCTAAACATTACCCGTCTCTGGTCGCCCAATTCGCAATGTTGAAACTGATCAAACACAACAGAGTTGTAAGCAGGTTGCCATGTTTTTAAAAATTGTTTTATCTCAGTTGTTGTTTTTTCATCTGCATTTATTTTTAACCAACTTATTAATTCATTTAATTTTTCATTGGCCGAATCGGAAAAGTTACGCAACAAGGGATAATCAAACTCTGTGTTTTCATCTCTTGCATTATTAAAGAAGGCCATGAACTTATAATACTCATCATGTTTAAAGGGGTCGTACGGATGGCTATGACATTGTACACAGGCAAAGGTTGTACCCATCAATGCTTCCCATGTTGTATTAACTCTATCAATAACAGAAGCGGTTCTGAATTCTTCGGGGTCGGTGCCGCCTTCATCATTGGTCATTGAATTGCGGTGAAAAGCAGTAGCCACTAATTCATCATCATCGGCATTGGGCATTAAATCACCGGCAAGTTGTTCGGTTAAAAATTCATTGTAAGGCATATCTTTATTGAATGATTTAATAAGCCAGTCACGGTAGCGCCAAATTTTTCTATCGCCATCATGTTCATACCCTTTTGTATCGGCATAGCGGGCAAGGTCGAGCCACATAGAAGTCCATTTTTCTCCAAAATGTTTATTGGCCAATAATGTATCAACCAGGTTTTCGTAAGCTTTATCTGTTTTATCATTTAAAAACTGTGAGGCAATTGTATCATTAGCCGGCATGCCAATTAAATCCAAAGCGGCTCTTCTTAATAAAATTGTTTTAGATGCAACAGGTGAATGAGTTAAACCGCTGTCTTTTAATTTTTGCAAAACAAAATTATCAATGCCGTTTCTGTTCCATCCTTTTTCTACTGCATCAGGTACTTCGGTTGGTTTTACTGAAACATAGGCCCAGTGGTCGCCCCATTCGGCGCCCTGGTTAATCCATTTATTTAAAATACTAATATCTTCTTTTGAAAGCGGTTCATGTTTGTAGGGCATTCTTTCATCGGGATCGGATGATGAAACTCTTTTTATTAATTCACTTCCTGCAGCATTGCCGGGAATGATTGGGTATTTGCCAGATTTTGCTTTTGCCAATGCTTCGGCACGAAACAGTAAACTATAATCTGCTTTTTGCCTTACGCCGCCGTGGCATGCAATACATTTTTTATTGAATATGGGTTTTACCTGAGTGTTGAAATCGATTTTGTTTGAGGAGCCGGTAAAAAAATAAAATATGATTCCCGCCAGTGCAAGTACTGCTAGAATTAATATTTTATTTGATACAATGTTTTTCACTTTTGATTATCTTGATTAGATAGCATTTATACGATGAATTATTTTTTATTTAAAATTATTGATTGTTCCTATATAAAACTGACATTCGGTTTGCATGCTCATCATAAGCTTTTTCAAATAACCATTTGGCTTTTTCTTCTCCGATAATAGATGAAGCCGTTAATACTTTAGGTGGCTGGCCTGATTCAGTTAAAAGCTTTGCCACCTCAGCTTTGATACAATTGATTATCATAATACCACCAACCGTAGAACCGGGTGATACGGGAGTTTCCAGTCTGTCAATATAAATCATTGAATCGCCAACCGGCGCCCCGGTATCTAAAATAAGGTCTGCAAAATCTGTTAATTTTTTCCCGTCGGTTCTTTTACTTTTACTTTGTTCGGAATGTTCTTTTGTTATAAGTGCAACAGTTTTTATTTTTTTCAGCTGAAACAATTCCGCCATTTCTATCGGTACAATATTTGTTCCGCTGGATGAAACAATTAATGCACAATCATTTTCATTTATATTAAAATTTCTTAAAATCCTTTCTGCCAGTCCCGAAACATTTTCCAGAAACATGGCTTGTCGCTGTCCATTTGCACCTGTTACATTATTATGAAATGTTAATGACAACTCTACAATGGGATTAAAACCCGGAAACGAACCATACCTGGGCCACATTTCTTCTACCATAATACGGCTATGTCCGGTGCCAAATAAATGCACTACTCTTCCTGCCAAAATAGACCCGGCAAACCATTGTGCTGCTTGCCGGATTTTTTCCTGCTGTGCTTTTACTTTCTCAATGATTGCGCTGCACTTTTGTAAATAAGTTTCTGTTAAGTTCATTTTATATTTTTTTCCACTAAGGCGCTAATGCACAAAGTTTTTATTTTTTTAATTTTAAAACTGTTACAATTCTATTGTACTCTTCACACATTGCTGAATAGAATTGTTACAGTACAAGAGTGCGACGCAAGGAACGATGATAGTAGCTATACAGCTGGTTCAAAAAATCATTCCTGCATCATTGCAAAACAAGCTGCACCAATTGCCCCTGCCAAATCTCCATGCACCGCTTTTACAATTTGCGGTCTTATACCGCCTGGCTGCCATTCAAATTCATCAAACCATTTATTTAAAGGTATAAACAAATCATCGTTTGCTTCTGCAATGCCACCGCCCACCACGATCGTATCCGGTGAAATTAAATTACTTGCCGATGCAAGGCCTAATGCCAATTTTTTTACAGATGTAAGCCAAACATTTTTTGCAAATTCATCTCCCTGTTTATATGCA
>DAIOWB010000270.1:0-3753 GCA_036758725.1 Lacibacter sp. | reverse complement strand
AGTCTCTACGGAGCAGGATTAGCTGTAGAAAGATCTAATGATGCTGAAAAAGCAAAATTGTGGTACCTGCAATTAACAACTATTGCTTATACAACTAACTCAAACAGGCCTGAACTTGAAAAGGCAAGATTGTTTTTAAAAAACAATACTATTAATTAAAAGAAAAACCTGAAATAATTTATTGATAGAAGATACCTTAACAACAGATGTTTAAATGAAAGATTTGAACATAAGCAAATAAACTATTTAAAACTAAATTAACTTCAAAGTGGAGTTACTTTTTTAATATTAAACTCTTCAATTTTATTCAAGAGCCAGATCAAAATGGTTAAAGATAAAATACCAAAACAATAACCGGCTATTACATCACTTGCATAATGCACACGCAGGTACACCCTGCTAAAACCAACAAGGATAATAAGAAGTATCAGGATGATTATAGTAATCAGTTTCAGCCATTTATTTGAAATTTCCCTGTATGAAATGTAAATAATTAACCCGTAAAATATAAATCCCATAAACGCATGGCCACTGGGAAAACTCAGTCCGGGTATTTCTTTTAATAGTGGAACTAGTGGGCGTGGCCGGTTAAAAAATTGCTTTAATCCAATTAGCATTGCCAAATTACTTGCCGATATTGTTAGTGTTTTTATAAACTGCCAAAGATTCTTTCTTATAAACAGATAATAACCTAAAATCAGTAACCAGGCAGTAACCATAAAGTTATAAGATCCCAAAAATGTAAAAAACAAAATAAACTCAGTATTTGTTTCAGTAATATATGGTACAATAAAATCAAAAACTTTCTGATCTATAACATCTTCCTTATTGTAGAAAATTATCCTGATAATGATAATTAAAGAAGTAATTGAAATAATAAATACACTAAATACAAAGATGAGTTCGGCCGTAAGCAAAGCAATACTTGCAGGTATTTTCTTTACATATTTTTTAAATTTTTCTTTTTGCATGAATTGAATGTGCTAATTCAAATGTCAGATTTTTATAGAGAATAATTCTATACCAACTGCCTTTCCTTTTAAATCCACAATACCGAGGCTTTCTCCCTGCCAATCTTTCAGATCGCTGTTTTCCATAAAATCTTTCGACATAATGAATTTCTGATTCAATTCATTACATGCACTTCTTATTCGTGCAGTTGTATTCATGGTATCACCACTCATAGCCAGATCTCTTTTTATTACACCTATTTCCCCTACTGTTACATCGCCCATGTGTAATCCTACTCTGAATTCTGGAACGATGTCATAAGAGCTGCGAAATTGATTACTATTCTTCTGAAGATTCTTTCGGGCATCAATAATGGAAGCCATACATTTTTTTGTATTTTTTTTAGTATATAGCCATGATACAACAATCTCATCTCCCACGTATTGATAGATTCTTCCATCATGCTCAATCAGTGCCATTGAAACATGATAAATAAAATCACGGATAAATTTAAAATTTTCAACATGGCCTAATTTTTCTGCAATAGGTGTTGAATCTTTGAGATCCATAAACATAACAATGCGTTTCTCAATCTTTGGCTGCATGTACTTGCCTCTGATGATGTCTATAAATACACCGGGTGAATATTTTTCATTAATCTCAATATATAGTTGTGTAACAACGAAGAGAATAATCCAGTAAAGTATTTTCCGGGTAAGTAAACGGGGTTGCATCAGTTCATTTTGAGATAACTGAAGTGCTTCCTGAAATTGCTTTCCATTGATGAAGATATTATCTGCAAAATGAATGAGAAAATTTATAAGGAATGCCGCTAAAATCAAAAATAAACTCTTAAAGATAAAATTTACAAGTGGTGATTTTTTACGAAAAACATTTTTTAAAGTAAATACAAACAAATATCCTATGAAACCGCTGAATATGAATACGGCCGTTTCTCTTACTAAATGAAACTTGAAAGGTTTGTTGTTACCGTCTTTTAAAAGCAATACAACAATAACATCAATTAATGTCCAGAAAATGGCAATATAAAGGATGGTACGTAACAGGTATTTACCCAAACCGGAAAATGCTGAATAAGATGAGGCTAACGTTTTCATACAGTTTTTTTCAGATACTGATAAATGTTTTGTTGTGCATTTATCGTATGGCCGTTTTGATTAACTACTGATGTGTATTGCATATCGGGCAGAAGCTGAACAGCTTTACTGTTATCGGACCATTGTATTTCAAAATAATCAACTAATTCTTTTTTACAGGAAGCATCTTTAATGGGAACACAAACTTCAATCCGGTGATACAGATTTCTTGTCATTAAATCGGCTGATCCCATATAAACTACCGCATCATCACCGGTACCAAAAATGAACAATCGTGTATGTTCAAGAAAACGATCTACAATCCTTCTTACAGTTATATGTTCACTTAAACCTTCAATTCCTGAAACAATACAACAAACACTTCTGATGATTAAATCAACATTCACTCCCGAATTGCTTGCTTTATATAATAATCTGATCATTTGCGGATCTTCCAAATTGTTTACTTTTATTCTGATACGTGCCGGAAATCCCTTTTTCGCTTTTTTAATTTCAGCACCTATTCGTTTCTCCAATTCATCAACCATATTAAACTGAGAAACCAGTAATTCCTTAAACTTTATTTTTATATCTCCAATTTCATTATGTCCTTTTTCCAGAAAGGCGAATAATAAAACCATTTCTTTGATGATGGTCGTGTCTGATGTAATTAATACATGATCAGTATAAAAGCGGGCAGTTATTTCATTAAAATTGCCTGTACTGAGGATGGCATAAGATAAATCCCTGCCATCTACTTTTTTCTTAACCAGGGCGGTTTTTGAATGTACTTTTATCTGAGGCATGCTATAAACTAACTTTATACCTGCATCCATCATTACCCTGCTCCACTCAATATTATTTGCTTCATCAAACCTTGCTTTTAATTCAATAAAAACAACTACGTTTTTCCCATTTTTTGCTGCACTGATTAATGCATTTACAATGTGTGAATCAGCTGCCAACCTGTAAAGCGTAATATAAATATCTGTAACATCTGCATCTACAGCAGCCTGGTTAAAGAAAGAAAGTACAGGGTTATATGATTGGTAAGGTAAATGCAATAACACATCCTGTTGTTCAAGAATATGGAATATATCTCCACTATCAATTGTATTTGCCTCTGATAGCGGCTTAAACTTTTCAAAATTCAGATCCTTGTTAAATGAGGGGAAAGATGATAAGTCGCTCAGATGATGATACCTGCCACCGGTAAACATATCTTCATATTTTACATCAAATGCAGACATTAAAAATAATTGAACATTTCTGGGCATTCCTTTTTCGTAAAGAAAACGGGAAGGCAATCCTATTTCTCTTTTCTTTAATTGCTTTTCAATTTTATTGAGGATGTTACCGCTATATTCATCGTTAAGGTTCAGTTCTGCATCCCGGTTAAATTTAAAACTATATACACTTTGGATCTCAAGTTTTGGGAACAGATAACAGAGATTTTCTCTAATGATATCATCTACAAAAATGACTTGTTCTTTACCTTCCAGAGAGGTTAACGTAAAAAAACGCTTTACTTTGTTTGATGGAATATTTACAATTGCCTGTTTAAGTATACCCTGGTTTGGCTATTTTAATGTAACTATAAAATAAAGCTGATTATTTTACGGTAAAAAATTATAAATGCCATTGCCATCTAAAAATTTGGGTTGAATAAAAGCCAGAACATTAGAAAGAAATATTTCTTTAATCT
>DAIOWB010000269.1:0-3801 GCA_036758725.1 Lacibacter sp. | reverse complement strand
CGGCAATAGTTACATGTTTCGATGCTTTGCATGAATCGCCATTAAACTTTACTTTACCACTTTCACATGCAGCTGCAGCCTGGCTACGTGTTTTAAACAGGCGGATGGCCCAGAGGTATTTATCAATGCGGAGTTTTTCTTTACCGTCCATAATAAATGCAAATTACAATTTGTGTTTTGATTATTTTCGGTAACTCAATCATTCATTATGAAATACTTCCTTTTTGCATTTTGTTTTTTAATTATTGCAATTACCTCTCAGGCCCAGTTTAAAGCTAACCTGATTAAATGGACAAAAGATGGCAATGGCATGTATGAGAACGATAACAGTTCCATTGTAAAAACCAATTTAAATACAGGGGAACAAAAAACCATTCTGCCTGCAACATTGTTAGTTGCTAATAATAAGCAAATTGCAGTCAGGGATTTTTCTGTAAGTGATAATGAAAGTATTGTTTTAATTTTTACCAATACAGCCCGTGTGTGGCGTTATAATACCAAAGGTGATTACTGGTTTTATCATTTCCCTACAAAAACATTGAAACAGATTGGTAAAGATCGCCCTGCACAAAGTTTATTATATGCTAAACTTTCTCCCAATGGTGAATTGGTTGCTTATGTTTCACAAAACAATTTATATGTAGAAGAATTAGTTACAGGCAAATCAGTTGTATTAACATCAACCAACAATACAAAAAAATTAATCAATGGTACATTTGATTGGGTGTATGAAGAAGAGTTTGGCTGCCGGGATGGTTTTCGCTGGAGTGCAGATAGTAAAAGCATTGCTTACTGGCAGGTAGATGCGAATAAGATAAGGGATTATTACATGCTCAATACAACAGACAGTATTTATTCGAGAGTTATTCCGGTTGAATATCCTAAAGTGGGTGAGCAACCATCGCCTGTAAAAATTGGAGTTGTTACCATTAAAACACAACAAACAGTGTGGATGAATATTCCCGGGGATGCTGCAAACAATTATTTGCCACGCATGGAATGGAGCGGAGCCAATGAATTAATTGTTCAGCAACTCAACCGCAAACAAAACGAAAGCAAATTGTATTTCTGTAATACAACAACAGGTACAGCTAAAGAATTTTATAAAGAAAACGATAAAGCGTTTATTGATATTAAAAGCCGCTGGAACGAAGATGATCCAAGAGGCTGGGAATTTGTTAATGGCGGAAAAGATTTTATTTGGGTAAGTGAAAAAGATGGCTGGCGTCATTTGTATAAAGTAAACAGGGAAGGGAAAGAAACATTATTAACCATCGGTAATTATGATATTGCAACCATCAGTGCTATTGATGAAGCAAACAATGAAATTTATTTTATTGCTTCGCCTGATAATCCCATACAGCGATATCTCTACAAAGTAAAGATGGATGGGAAAAGCAAAGCTGTACGTATAACACCTGCCGGATACAACGGAACAAACAGCTATGAAGTATCACCAACAGCAAAATTTGCGATGCAAAGTTTTTCAAGCAGAAATGTTGCACCTGCTTCTCAAATGGTCAGTTTGCCTTCACATAAATCCATTGCAGGTGATGATCTTTTGAAAACAATGACTCCTGTAATAAGAAAAAACCTAGAGTTCTTTACCATTACAACCGATGATGGTATAACCATGGATGGATGGATGAGTAAACCCAACAATTACGACAGCACTAAGAAATATCCTGTTTTATTATATGTTTATAGCGAGCCCGCCGCTACAACTGTTGAAGATGATTTTTATGCAGGCAATAATTTTATGTTCAGTGGAAATATGAATGCAGAAGGCTATTTCTATGTATCGTTCAACAACCGTGGCACACCCACATTAAAAGGTGCAGAATGGCGCAAGAGTATTTATAAACAGGTGGGCCGTTTAAATATCCGTGATCAGGCCATGGGAATGAAAAAATTATTACAGCAACGTTCTTATCTCGATACATCAAGAGTTGCTGCATGGGGTTGGAGCGGTGGTGGTTCCACCACATTACATTTATTGTTTCAATATCCTGAATTATTTAAAACAGGTATAGCCATTGCTGCTGTTGGTAATCAACTGTTTTATGATAATATTTACCAGGAACGTTATATGGGTTTGCCACAGGAAAATAAAGACGATTTCATTAAAGGATCTCCCATTACGTATGCAAAAAATTTAAAAGGAAATTTATTGTATGTACACGGTACGGGCGATGATAATGTGCATTACAGTAATGCGGAAGTGTTGATTAATGAATTAATTAAATACGGAAAGTTGTTTCAGTTTATGCCTTATCCCAACCGCACACATAGTATTAATGAAGGACAGGGAACCTTTCAGCATTTAATGAAATTGTATACAGCTTTTTTGAAAGAGAAATGCCCGCCGGGAGCGAGATAAATAACGCCCCGACTGACGTCCTCGTCTGACGGGGGAAAAATTGATGACTGTTCATCCGCCCCTTGGTGGATGACTGTTCATTGTATGGTATTTTTAATGTAAGTATTTTTTAAAAATATGTTGTACAGTCATACGCTAAAAAGCGGATGAACAGACAACTGGCATTCCCGCCTAACTATTCCTTAGCGCCTTCGTGTCTTAACGGTCAATCATTTTATTTATTCGGTTCAATTAAATCCCACAAATTTCCATACAGGTCTTCAAACACACAAACAGTACCATATGGTTCAGTAACAGGTTCTCTTATAATTTTTATTTTTTGTTCAATGAGGTTTTTGTAATCTCTTTTAAAATTATCAGAATGTAAAAACAAAAATACCCGTCCGCCAGTTTGGTTTCCAATTCTTGTTTTTTGTTCATCTGTTGCAGCTTTGGCCAGTAACAAACAACAACCATTTGAGCCGGGCGGAGCAACCATTACCCAGCGTTTGGTTTCACTTAACACGGTGTCTTCAAGTAAAGTAAAATGCAATTTTTCTGTATAAAACTGAATAGCTTCATCATAATCATTTACAACAAGAGCAATGTGAGCAATAGATTGGTTCATGAAATAAAAATAGGAAATTAAGAATGGAAATAAGAGTAACGACGAAGTAAGTTGTATTTATTCCCTATTCCTTAATAATAAATTCTGCATAAAGGTTTATAACCTATAAACATTCCTGATGGATCGGAAACTTCTTCCAGTAATTCTATCCATTTAATTTCAGATTGAAATTTTGAAGTTGTAAGATCAAAATACCAATCCTGGTAAATTTTTATTTTGGTAATTTTTTCCGGGTCACGCATTTTTTGTACAATTTCATAATTACTGATGTTGCCTTCATCATTCATGACAGCAATGGTATCTCTTTCAATTTTCCATGTAAAAATCTCTTTACCGGGTATTTGTTTATTTGTTTCCCCATCTATGGCTTTTAGATTTCCTTTTTCAATTGCTTCCAATATCAGAAGCGGAACAGATTTTCCAATTGCCGATGTAAACTGAAGATTGTTTTTTGGTAATGATTTAATGATCCATTCGCATTCTGCAGAATTTAATAAACTTGTATCATGCCTTACCAGAATGAAATTTGAATGACTTATTTGTGCAAAAGAACTGAATACAGTAATGATTAATGCGAAGACGAAAGAAATTTTTCTCATATAACAAAAACGTTATGGTTAAAAGTTATTGCTATATAAAATGTTAATACTTGATTCGTAGTACGCAGCATCCCTTGCAGAAAACGTTGCAATCCAGGACGTATTAGAGTACACCTGAGATAGTAATGCCAATGGCATTTGCTGAAAAGGAACGGGATGCATTGTCTTTATAAGTCATGAATGTATATGAAAGTGCAAACAAACCATAACCTGCC
>DAIOWB010000268.1:0-3802 GCA_036758725.1 Lacibacter sp. | reverse complement strand
TAAAAACGGCAAACGGGTAACAGTTTTTGTGGAATTAAAAGCAAGATTTGATGAAGCTCACAACCTGATGTGGAGCAAGAAAATGAAAGCAGCAGGGGTAAAAATAATTAATAGTATACCCGGATTAAAAGTACATGCAAAAGTTGCCCTTGTTAAGAGGTGGGATAACAAGCAATGGAAGAATTATACATTAATGGCGACCGGTAATTTCAATGAAGCCACAGGTCGGTTCTATACTGATCATGTATTTTTTACAACCAATCCCGAAATCAGCAATGAATTGGATGGTCTATTTATATACCTCCAGTCAAGAACACAGCCAATGATGTATGGTAAAATTTCATTTCATTATATTTTGGTATCTCAGTTTAATATGGTCAAACGTTTTAGTAAGCTTATCAACAGGGAAATTAAAAACGCAAAAAAAGGAAAGCCTGCCGGCATTATTATTAAACTGAATAATTTGCAGGAAAAAAATATGATTGAGAAATTATATGAAGCTAGCCAGGCTGGGGTAAAAGTTGAACTGATTATAAGAAGTATATGCTGTCTTGCCCCGGGTGTGAAAGGTCAAAGTGAAAATATTACCGTACATAGAATAGTAGACAGGTATCTGGAGCATGCCAGAGTTTTTGTTTTTCATAACAAAGGGGAACCGGAATGTTTTATGGGTAGTGCTGATTGGATGAATCGAAACCTCCATAGCCGGATAGAAGTTATCTTTCGTGTTTATGATAATCTCTTATGTAAAGAAATATGTGATATTCTTCGGATACAGTTAAACGACAAACGAAAAGCAGTTTTATTTAGTTCTGAAATGGAAAATATACCGTTTGCATCTGATTCACAAAATCAAATTCCTGCTCAGCAAGCTATTTATGATTATGTAAAAGCTTTAAGAGAATGAGAATCAGATATGTTCCTGTTTTCACAGAAATATTATTACTGGTATGTTTCAATAACGAAACATTTAATAATTGCTGCTTTTATTATTTCAGATTTAATTTATTTTTTTAATAAAATTTAGATTGATTAATGACCTTAACTAAAATAGGTGAATGCATTACCTTTAAGTGATAATTTTATTATATGAATTTTGAATGGATTGGTATATTTCCGGCATTAACAACCAAGTTTACAATCAATGATGAACTTGATCTTCCGTTGTTCCATAAGAACCTTGATGCACAGATAAAAGCCGGAGTAAACGGAGTAGTTCTTGGAGGTACTTTGGGTGAAGCAAGTGTATTAACTGATAATGAAAAAGAGCAACTGGTAAAATATACTATCGAAAAAGCTGAAGGGAAAATTCCCGTGATATTAAACATTGCTGAAGGTGCAACTTCTGAGGCCCTGAAAAAGGTTTCACAAGCCAAAAAATGGGGTGCAGATGGATTAATGCTATTACCGCCAATGCGCTATAAAACTGACCACAGAGAAACGGTTGCTTATTTTAAAACAATTGCAGATTCGACCAGTCTTCCCATTATGATTTATAATAACCCCGTGGATTATAAGACAGAGGTAACACTTGAAATGTTTGATGAATTAAAGCAATGTGCCAACATTACAGCTGTAAAAGAAAGTACAAGAGATGTTACTAATGTAACCAGGATGAAAAATCATTTCGGTGACAGGTTTAAAATTCTTTGCGGAGTAGATACAGTAGCAATGGAAGAGTTATGCCTTGGCGCCGATGGATGGGTGGCGGGATTGGGATGTGCATTTCCATTGGAAACAGTTGCAATTTATAAACTGGTAAAAGCCGGTGAAATTGATGAAGCAGTAAAAATATACCGCTGGTTCATGCCATTGCTCGAACTTGATATTCATCCAAAATTGGTACAATATATAAAATTAGCCGAAGCACAGGTTGGCCTTGGTTCAGAATATGTAAGAGCGCCAAGGTTAACTTTGGTGGGAGAAGAAAGAGAAAAATTGTTGAAAATTATTAACTACGGAATTTCAACAAGACCCTTTATTAATATTTGAATTTTTTATTATGACTTTCAAGGATGCAACACCTGATGAAATTGAATTGGTAATGCAGCAGGCATGGAAAGCTTTTCATATTTACAGAAATTTTTCCCTCAAACAGAGAGCAGGTTTTATGCGAATGATTGCAAAGGAAATTGAAAACCTGGGGGATGATTTGTTAAAAGTAACTGCTGAAGAAACTCATTTGCCAGATGCAAGATTACGAAATGAAAGAACCAGAACCATGTTTCAATTAACAAGCTATGCAGATGCTTGTGAAAAAGGTGATTGGCTGGAAGCCAGAATAGATACTGCAATGCCTGAAAGAAATCCACCGAAGCCCGATATACGGAAGATGCTGGTTCCACTTGGCCCCGTTGTAGTTTTTGGAGCAGCCAATTTTCCATTTGCTTATTCTACTGCCGGTGGAGATACTGCTACGGCTTTTGCAGCTGGCTGCCCTGTAATTGTAAAAGCTCATCCTGCACATGCAAGAACAAGTGAATTGATTGCAAATGCTATCAATAAGGCTGCTACAGTTTGCTCCATGCCGGTTGGTGTTTTCAGGCATGTTCATGGTGTTTCAAATAGTGTAGGCAAAGCATTAGTTGAACATCCATTCACAAAAGCTGTTGGATTTACAGGTTCGTTGGCAGGCGGTAAACAATTATTTGATTGGTCCAATCAACGTAAAGAACCAATTCCGGTTTTTGCTGAAATGAGCAGTATTAATCCTGTTTTTTTATTACCAGGTAAAATGAATGAATCTGCATCTGAAATTGCAACTATGTATTCAGCATCCGTCACTCTTGGTGTTGGCCAGTTTTGTACCAATCCTGGTTTAATTATTGGAATCGAGAGTAGCGGGTTGCAAACATTTATACATGATTTGGGAAAAGCGATTCAGCATATTGCGCCGGGAACTATGTTGCATTCGGGGATTGCAAAAAACTATTCAGAAAAGAGGGAAGAAGCATTGATGCAGGAAGATGTTCACCTGGTTGCTGAAGCTGAGGCAGCACCAAAAGCATTACAGGGGCAGCCAACGATTGCAACTACTGATGGAAAAACATTTCTTAAAAATCCGGTTTTGCATAAAGAAGTCTTTGGTCCGTATTCAATAGTTGTTCGTTGCACTGATATGAATGAAATGCTTGAAGTTGCCAGGACCCTTGAAGGTCAATTAACTGCTACTTTGATGGCTATTGAAAATGATATTAAAGAGAATGATGAATTAGTGGGTGCTGTAAAAAATATTTGTGGAAGAATTATTCTTAATAGTGTTCCTACAGGTGTAGAAGTTTGTTTAAGTATGCAGCATGGTGGTCCTTTCCCGGCTACGACTGATTCAAGGTTTACATCTGTTGGTGCAGACGCGATAAAACGATTTGCAAGGCCGTTAGCTTATCAGAACTGGAGCAATGAATTTTTACCTGATGAATTGAAGAATGAAAATACGTTAGAAATCTGGAGGATTGTGGATAACAAATTAACTAATTCATCAATTTAAAAATATGTGAATGAAAAAATTAATATTACTTCTTGTTTTTCCATTATCTGTATCAGGACAAAATAAAAACCCTACCTCTGGTGCACAAAGATTGGCTGCCTTCACAAAACAAAAGCAATTGCTTCAGCAATCACCATTCAAAACCCTTGAATGGCGGTTGATCGGTCCAAATAACAGGAGTGGCCGAAGCACTGATGTTGCTGGCATCACAGGTAATCCAAATATTTTATACGCTGCATTTGCTACTGGAGGCTTATGGAAAACTGAAGATGGTGGCGGCACCTGGAAGCCCCTTTTCGATAAAGAAGCAACTCA
>DAIOWB010000267.1:0-3802 GCA_036758725.1 Lacibacter sp. | reverse complement strand
CCCATACCGGCTGCATTGGCATAAATTTCTTTCCAGTTGCTTACCAATACTTTTGCCTGGAACTCCTGGTCTTCCTGGTTGGCCTGCGTATTATAGGCATCAACACCAAACTCAGTAAGCATTACCGGTTTGTTGATTTCTTTTTTAGCCCTGTCATATAAATCAGTAAAAGTTAACCCACGGTAAGAGTTGATGCCGAGAATATCAATATCCGTGCATTCTTTTGCGATGATGTCGACGAAAAGCAAATCTCCATTACAAATTGCCATGGGGTGGCTGTTGTCAATGGCTTTCATTTCTTTTACGGCATCATTAAACAATTTGTATAAATGATAGGCGTCTTTGGTTGATCTTCTGTCGGCCATCGGAATGTTCTCCGTTTCAGCTCCCCGCCAGAAAAGGCCATAGTTATTTTCATTACCTAAAAGAAAAAGTAAAACCCCTGGTGTTCCTTTGTATTGGCTAACCATCTCTTTAACTTCTTTCAGTAATAATTCCCTGACCAGTGGATTTGAATAATCCGTATTTGGAGTCCATGTTCTCTTTAAAGTAAGCCCGTAACGACCAAAAGAATGATTAAGCATGGTGTAAATGCCATAATTCTCATAGATGTATTTAATCCACTTAGCTGGTACACCAGTGTATTGCCGGATGGTGTTAACGCCCATGTTTTTCAACAATGACATTTCATAGTCCAGCGCAGCCTTGATGACATCATCGGGCTGTTTCCATAAACTGTAGTTGAAATTGGTACCAATAGGAAAGTAATCCCAGTTCATACCATTGATGAAGAAATCATTGCCATTTACAGACAGTTTCATCCCATCTGTACCATCCTTTACGTAAACTTTGTTTACTTGTGCAGATATCGCTGTTGTAAATAAGAAAAGAACAAAAGCAAAAACAGACTTTCTCATAAATTATATATTTTATTTGTTAGACTTTATAGCTATGCTGTTACTTACAGTTAGTTTATTTGTTTTTACCGGGTAGATAATTTGTGCAACAGCAAACTGTCTTTACAAAAAAAAATTACACGGTGTAGTCTGCTTTTTAAAGGGAACGGCTATTGGAAATAATTACTGCATGATTCGTTCTTTTTCTCATATGTCAATTCTCACTATTGCATATGTTCATTATTCCTTTTCTCTCTTTAACAAAAAAGATGGAAGTAATGTTTGCAGCATTACATAAAACAATAAATAATAAGGGTAGTAAAATCTCGAAGAATTGAATATGTAAGCAAGCAATTTCATGCGAATCGTTTTTAAAAAGAATTTTTTTTTCATTGCGTCATGATGACGCAATGTATATTATTTCTTAGATTTACCAAAAAAAATTTTAAATCTTTGAGATAGTGAATAATTTAGTTACACGGTTTAATATGGAAAGGAATGAATCAATAAGCGCATTATTGAATGCAGGGGACTACAATTTGCTTCCCTCGTTATCAGTGGATTGTGTGATTTTTGGTTTTCATGAAAACCAGTTGAAAGTATTATTACTCAAGCACCGCCACCTTGAAATGTGGGCATTGCCGGGTGGGTTTATTGGTAAGGAGGAGCCAACCGATGCTGCAGCTTACAGGGTATTAAAAGAAAGAACAGGGATGAATGAAATTTTTTTGGAGCAATTTTATGTTTTTGGAGAACTCGATCGTTACCAAAAAGAATTCCATATGCAGGATCTAAAAAAAGATGGTATAGATGTAAATGAAGATCTTTGGATTCTGCAACGGTTTGTTACCATTGGATATTATGCATTGGTTGAATTTTCAAAAGTAAATCCTACATCCGATATTTTAAATGAAAAATGCACTTGGTGGGATATAAATAAGATACCGGCATTGATTTTGGATCACCGGAAAATTCTTGATAAGGCCCTTGCCACATTGCGCATGCATTTAAATTATCAGCCCATAGGATATAATTTATTACCGGAGAAATTTACCATGCCGGAGTTTCAGAAATTATACGAAACCATTCTTGACAAAAAATTAGACAGAAGAAATTTTCAACGAAAAATGCTGGGCTTCCAGATACTGCACCGATTAAAAGAAACTAAAAAAGGAGTGGCTCATAAAGCTCCCTATCTGTATTCCTTCAATTTGAAAAAATACAATAATGCCCTTAATGAAGGCCTGAATGTTGGATGGTGACATTTTTTTGCATACAACCAGTGTGGATGGTTGTATGCATTTATTAAATACTTCCGGTTGATTTTATTTATTCGTTCTATGTTAGTTGATTTTTTTTTTCAACCTCCTTCAGGATGAAACACGATGTTTTTCGCCTGATATTTTATTAAACTTAAACACCAACAACTGCGGAAAAGGGGCACTGTTTTCCGGATAACGTTTTAATTCTTCATCACCCATTGCAAAATGTTTATTAGTTTCCAGCAAAGAATACCAGGCTGGATTATCTAATTTATTGAATGAAGAGTCTGGCATATTTTATTAAAATGTCTGTTGGCAAAATAATAAAATTGAGTAACTAAAGTTGGGAAAATAGTTTTGTATGCGGAGGAGACTTGTTGAAAAAGAAATGTCTATTTTTTTTTAATAAAAAGCAGTTGAGAAGTTACTATTGCTGCTGCTATCTGTATTAAACCCATTGCTCAATAAAATTACACAACGTACAAGAGTGCGACGCAACAAAAGTTTAATGGTAGTATAAAAGCTGGCTACATAATTTTTTTACCACCTCGCTACAATCTTAAAATTAACCAACCGTGGAGTAAGCCGGTTGGGCATGGTAAAAACATTATTTGCAAAATCTTTTATCAGCAGGTAAGAAATTGTATTGGCACGGTCAATCAAATTAAATACTTCCAGGCTGGCCCATATATTTTCAAAGTTGCGGAAAGGAGAGTGGCTGCGGCGGTTTGTGCGATCTGCATCTAATAACAATGCACTGAAACCAATATCAATCCGCATATATGGTTCTATAATCGCTGCGTTGCGGTACTTTACGCTACCGGGAATATTATAAGGAAGATTAGTGCCGTAAATAAGATTCAGGTAAACTTTAAAATTTTTATTGGTAGCAAGATAATCCTGGAAAAACATGCCGAAAGTGATGAGCCTGTCTGTTGGCCTGCGCAGCCAACCACCTTCTACGGTCGCACTGTCAGTAGGCTGGTTCAATGAATCGACTTTATATGTTTTATAAAAATCTCCTTTGATGTCTTCTTTTGTTTTCATCAACCCTATGCTGATCCAGCTTTCGGCATCTTTCACTACTTCACCAAACAATCTTGCTTCCAGTCCGTAGGCATATGCTTTGGCATTGTTCTCACCCAGGTAGCGGATGCGTACGTTGTCAATATCATAAGGCACTACATCAGAAAGTTTTTTATAATAAGCCTCGGCTGTCAGCCGCATCGGTTTATTGGCTGATTTAAAATTATAATCAAGACCACCTACCAACTGCCAGCTTTTTTGCGCTTTTAAACTTGTGTTCACTGTCCCATCATATCTTCTCAACTCACGATAAAATGGTGGCTGATGATAAGCACCTGCGGCAGCACGAAAGACAATGTCTTTATTCCAGTTTGGTTTCCAGCTTGCCCCAACTCTTGGTGAAATAAGCAATTCTTTATTGAGTGAATTATAATTGTATCGTACACCCGCCTGTAGTGTGAAAGAATTCAGTGAGTCGCCTAACATGATATTGTCCTGTATAAAACCGGAAATTTTATTGATGTCAAGCGATGCAGTTGATTTGATCACTTTATTCAATTGCAACAGGTTTGGATTGTAAGGAAGTGAATAACCGGCAGAGTCCTGGTATTCCCATTC
>DAIOWB010000266.1:0-3802 GCA_036758725.1 Lacibacter sp. | reverse complement strand
AAACTGGAAGTTCAGTCGGTGAAAACTGCTTACCGTGATGACTACCGCTACATGCTGGAAGAGATTACAGAGAAGTGTACTGATTTGCTTTTGCAGCACAGCTCACCGGTTGCGCAGTTTTTTGAAGTAGACTTTAATGCAGATGCAGCCACTTTGTATCAGCGGTTCGCCTTTATAAAATCAATTCTTGAGTCTGTTGAGTTCAATGATTCTGTTCACAAAATACTTTCTTCACCGGTGACACGATGGAGAGAAAGTGAAACTATTAAAGACATAAGAAGTGTTAGAAGATTCAAAAACTCAACGCTACGTCAGTTATGCAGTGCAACAAACCGCTTTGATTTGCCTGAAAGTCATTCGTTGAAAAGCACGATGGATTCTATTCCTTCAAAACTGAAAGTGAATTACAAAACAGAAACGGTTGACACTCCTGAAAACCGTTTTATAAAACATGCGTTGGTTTCCTTTCAGTCATTTTGTAATGACTTTAATACAAAAGTAAAAGATAGTGCAAGGATAAAATCGGAATCAGCATTGCTGGAAGAAAAACTTGAACAATATTTAAGTCATTCCATTTTTAAAGATATTTCTTCACCCACAACATTGCCATTGAACAGTCCAGTGCTGCAACGCAAAGAAGGCTACAGAGAAATTTTAAGAGTGTGGCTGATGTTTGACCTTGCGGCAAAAATGGTTTGGCATGGAGGTGATGATGTATATAGCGGAAGCAAAAGAGATGTAGCAGTGCTTTATGAGTACTGGTTGTTTTTTAAGTTGCTTGAAATAGTTAAGGAGGTTTTTAAAATTGAATCGGTCGCAACTGAAAAACTAATTGAAAAAACATCCGACGGTCTTGGTTTAAAACTAAAGCAGGGGAAATATTTACCCGTAAAAGGAGTTTACCTGACCGACATAAGAAAATTAAATATTGAATTCAGTTACAATAAAACATTTTCTTCAGGCAAAGAATACCCAGCTGGGGGAAGCTGGACAAGAAATCTTCGACCCGATTATACCTTAAGTATTTGGCCATATGGTATTGAACAGGAACAAGCAGAGATTGAGGAATTAATAGTGCATATACATTTTGATGCAAAATATAAAGTAGAAAATCTTCAAAGTATTTTTGGTAAAGACGATAATCTGGAAGAGGAAAAAGAAGAACAGAAAAAAGGAACTTACAAAAGAGCCGACCTGTTGAAGATGCATACATACAAGGATGCCATCAGGCGAACAGCGGGTGCATATGTTTTGTATCCGGGAACAGATGGCCAGTACACCAAGACAGGATTTCATGAATTGATTCCCGGGTTGGGAGCTTTTTCAATCAGACCTTCAAAAACAAATAACGGGACTGAAGAATTAACTAAGTTTCTAAAAGAAATTGTAGCTCACTTTATGAACAGGGCTTCACAAAGGGAAAAAATTTCGTATAAGACTTATGAGACATACAAAGATGAAGAACCTAATGAGCTGAATGAACCATTACCGGAATCTTTTGGATCTAATAGAAGTTTAATTCCGGATGAAACGTATGTTTTGATTGGTTATTCTACTTCACAAGAAAGATTGAATTGGTATAAACAAGAACGTAAATATGTTTTTAGAATGGATGAAGAAAAGGGTTCTTTAGAACTAAATAATGAAGTTGTGAATGCAAAATATTTATTGTTAAGGCAAAGTGGCAGAAAGGAAGCTTCAGAATTATTTAGAATAAAAAGTAAAGGACCTAAAGTTTATTCCAAAGGCCAGCTTGACAAATTAAACTATCCACCTTCAAAAAAACCAAAAGAATTTTATCTTGTTATTGAAATTGAAAAAGTGACTGATAATGAATTTAAAAATGTTATTTGGAACTTTAGAGAACTAGAGACTTACAAATCAATAATTGAATCTCAAACTAATCCTTATTCAAAAGTAGGATTACCTTTTACAGTATCATTAACAGAATTAATGAAAGTCGTAGTACATTAAAGCTGAGAGTATAGAAACTTTAAGTGGCAAACCGAATTCCGGCCTTATTCGTCAGCCTATATTTCTCAGCCAGCATCATTCCGGCATTTGTGTTATAACATAACAATATAAAATGTATAATACTATTATATTGAATTTCAATAACCTTATTATTTTGATGACTGCGTCTTATAACATAAATTTATGTGTTAGCGGCAAGGCTATTGATCATTCCGTTTTCTAAAGAAATTTTTAATGACCCATATTCTTCAGATACCTATTTTTTTCGGACTGAGCTTTGAAGTTTATCTTATCCTTCTGCTTATTTCAATTCCGACTTACTTTTTTTGGCGTTGGATTTTTAGAAAACGTATTGTTGACAAGACCAAAAGAAATATATCAGTGTTGGTTTCTACTATCGTCTTGACATCTCTAATTTATGTAGGGCTCATCGGCATTTTTATTTATTTGATTTCGAGCGAACCAAGCAGCGACTTCGACAAATCAAAATGGTTGACAGATAGAAAAGGAAGGTTTGCAATGGGTGACGACATTGTAAAAAGCAAAATCCTAGTAGGCAAAGACACAAATCAGGTTAAACAATTATTGGGACAACCTTCATGGCAGGATAGTTTAAATACTTCGTGGACTTATGACATGGGAAATGGTGGTGGTGGACTCGGATTTTTATTTCATAATTTATCTGTTCACTTTGACAAAGCAAAAGTTGTAAAAGTTGACCACATTCGGATAAAAGATTAGAAGCCCTGACAGCCAACAATGCATTGACAAAAAGTTGGGGTAGGACGTTGTAACTTCGGCTACAATTCGCTATCAGCTGTGGTTTGGGGCTTGACTTTTCCTAGGTAACTTTTCGTTAATTTTATCACCATATTTCTAAACAGCATATCCACCGGGCATACGATTTTCAACACACCAACCTTCGGCAATGCAAAACGTTGGCTGTAATTTTAAAGCGACATTTCAAACTACTATGAGAAATTATATCACACCACTTAAAAAATGATTTCAAACAAAAATTTAGCACGAATAGCAGGACTGTTATATTTAATAGTTATTGCGACAGGTTTATTTGCAGAAGTATTTGTAAGACAAGCATTCAAAGTTTCAGGAGATGCTTTGGCTACAGCAAATAATATACAATCGTCAGAAATGCTTTTTCGATGGGGGCTTGTGGCAGACCTTATCAATTTCGTTTGCGGCTTGCCAGTTGTTTTAATTATCTATTTTTTATTCAAACGGGTAAATAAATTTTTACTTCAACTTGCTCTGATATTTGTTGTTATTCAAACTGCAATCATTGCGGTAAACCTACTAAATCAGATTTCACCGTTACTAATATTGAGTAACAACACTTACCTGAAAACATTTCAACCCAACCAACTTGCTGCACTTTCGCAATTATCACTAAATATACAGGGAGTAGGATATGCAATAGGATTAGTATTCTTTGGTATTTACTGTTTGATAGTTGGCTATGTTATTTTCAAATCTAAAATGGTTCCAAAATTTCTTGGAATACTTTACATCATTTCAGGTATAGGATACCTTATCAACAGTTTCACAATGTTACTTTCAAAGGGATTTGCAAATCCTCTATTCACATACGTTGCTATTCCAATATTTATAGGAGAGCTATCATTTTGTTTGTGGTTATTGATAAAAGGAGTTGACAATTCAAAAATATTTAACCCTAATGACTAAAACTGCCACCAACACCGGGTTTTTTTGCCGTTGTTGGAGTTCTTCAAAAAGCATCACGCCGTTGCAGAATGTTGTGTGCAGGTATTGTAGCCGGGCAAAAACACCGGCAACACGAATAATAGGA
>DAIOWB010000265.1:0-3851 GCA_036758725.1 Lacibacter sp. | reverse complement strand
CATTGCAACTACTTCAAACCTTGTACTAGTTTCACGAATTGACTGGAAAAATATAGAAGAACCTGAGCAGGTTGGTTACTTTGGAAAGTATGCAGCAAACAAAGGCTTTGCTAATTTTATTGGTGAAGATGGTGGTACCATCAGAAATTTTTCTCCCTTTGAAAAAATAAATGGCAAAGAATATCAGAGTTTTTCAACTGCTATTGTTGCAAAAGCTGATAGTGTTGCCTATTTAAAATTAATACAGCGGCATAAAGAGTATGAAGTCATTAACTATAGCAGAAAAACTGAACAGTATATGTTAATTGATGGCGCCTCTTTATTAGAAGATAATACTGCTCCTGATTTATTTAAAGATAAAATTGTGATGATGGGATATATTAACCCAGATCCATTTAATGTAGAGGATAAACATTTCACCCCCATGAATCCAAAATTTGCAGGCAAATCAATTCCTGATATGAATGGAATTATTGTGCATGCTAATATTATTTCAATGATGCTTGATGGTAATTATATACGTGATGTACCAACATGGCTTTTTTGGATTATTACCATGATCATTTGCTGGTTACATGTTGCACTTTTTATGCGATATTATATTGAAGATCATTTATGGTTTCACCTGGTAGCAAAAATTGCACAAATATTTTTTGCTATCTTATCCGTATATATCGGCATTTTATTTTTTGACTGGTTTAGTCTGAAAATAGATACAAAAGTTTCATTAATTGTTATTATTTTGGCCATTGACGTTATTTACTTTTATGAAGCACTGGCAGTTTGGCTTCATCAAAAATTTGGTTTTAAAACGAACTTCCATTCAAAAACACATTAATCATGAAATCGTTTCTCTTTATCATCGCCATTGCATTATTCAGCTTTCAGTTAAATGCACAAAAACCAAATTCATTTCTTGTTTATTCAGTAAAAGGATCTGTTACAATTACTGAAAATAATAAAGGTATAAAAGCACAGATCGGAAATCTTTTAACTGATCAATCTAAAATTACTGTTGGCAGTAATTCGTTGGTTAGTATTATTTGTAATGAAAGCAGTTTGTTCTCCATTACAAAAGCCGGCACTTACAGTATGGCTCAGTTTAAAGATTCCTGTATAACAAATAAAAGTTCTATTACATCCAGCTATTTGAAATTTATCTGGAACCAGTTAACAACACCCAAGGGGTCTCCGGAAAAAAACAGAAAGAATTATATGAACAATGTAGGTGCTGTTAGCAGAACCAACAACAGTGTTTGGATTGATAACCGGCTGGATACAATTAATTTTCATCAGGGCCATTTTCCTCTTTCCTGGAAATGCTTTTCCGATGCTACAGAATTTTCTGTTGAAATATTACAACTGGCCAGAGGTGGTGAGCCTTTGGTTAAGAAAACAGTATCAAAAACCTCTATCAACCTAAATGAACTTACCCCTGAGTTAAACAACAACTCAACATATTACTGGCGAGTAGTTGCTAAAGGTGAAGAAAGTGATGAAAGAAAAGTATTGGTATTATGGGATTCTGCATCTTATAAACTGTTAATTTCAGAACTAAAGAATACGCAAAAAGAATTTGAATCAGAAGCTGAACAAAGTTTTCGTTTAGGGTTTCTTCTTGAGTCTGCCAGGTTTTATGCAGAAGCCTACAACTATTATAAAAAGGCCGTGCTATTAAACGCTGAAGTTGAATTATATCAAAAAACGCTGGCGGCTTTCAGAAAAGATTATAATATTGAAGAATAAAGAATCTCTGTTATTCTATCCCCGGCTGCTTTAATAACCAGCCGGTTTTCTTTTTTTCTTCATCAACCATTTGTTTAACGTCTTTCAAAAGCTTTTTTGCATCATACACAATACCATCTTTAATGGTGTATTTCACTCCGCCAGCCCTGATCACTTTGTTTTCATTGTTTAATTGTATAGCACCTGTGCCATAAAGCAATTGCAAATTTTCCAACGGATTTACATCAATCACAATAATATCTGCAAGCTTACCAACTTCAATGGAACCCAAATCTTTTTCCATTCCTAAAGCCTGTGCTCCAAATAAAGTTGCTGAACGGATTACTTCCAACGGGTGAAATCCTGCTTCACGAAGCAACTCAAGCTCACGTATATAACCAAAGCCATAAGTTTGATATATAAATCCATTATCACTTCCTGTAGTAACTCTGCCCCCACGGTTTTTATATTCGTTTACAAAAGCCATCCACAACCTGTAATTTTCTTTCCATTCCACTTCCTGTTCTGTTCCCCAACTATGCCAGTAACTGCCGTGAGATATTCTGCTGGGCTCATAAAATTTCCAGAGTGATGGTAAAGTATATGATTCATGCCACTCTGCTCTTCTTGTTCGTTGTAAATCACGGTTTGCTTCGTAAATATTAAATGTTGGATCGAGTGTAAAATCTAAACTGATTAATTCATTCATTACTTTATTCCAATGTTCACTATAAGGTGAAGCTGCCTGCTTCCATAGTTTACCAGCTTCTTCAAACCGGTGTTGTTCATCACTGTAGTTATAATTGAGTGGATAATTTTGTATGGTTTGATTTGTAAATAATGCTTCCGGCAATCCATACCAATGTTCCATGGATGTTAAACCGGCTCTGGCAGAATTTAAAACATTCCACCTTGCAACATCCATTTGTGCATGATGGCAACAACTACGCAATCCTAATTTTTTATTTTCTCTTAAAGCTGCATCCATAATTTGTGGTGCAGCACCAAAAAACTTAATTCCATCTGCACCTTTCTGTGCATTTTCTCTAACCCATGCAATTGCCTGATCTACGGTTGTAATAGGTTGTTTACTTCCCATACCAAAAGCTGAATATGCAAATAAGCGTGGAGCTGTAATTTTATTTTCAGCACTTAACCGTTTTTCTTCCAATACCCAATCTAAACCATTGCCACATGATGGATCTCTTACAGAAGTAATACCATGTGCCATCCAGAGTTTGAAAACGTATTCTGCACTTACACCCTGTGCAGTACCACCAATATGCCCATGCATATCAATGAAACCGGGCAACACATAATGGCCTTCCAGGTTTATTTCTTTTCCACCTTCCTTTAGTTTGGGACGCTTATCAGAACTAATTACAACTCCTGGATTACCAACGTTTGCTATTTGTACTATGCGGTTTTTTTCAATTACAATATCAACAGGACCCATGGCGGGTGCACCGGTTCCGTTAATCATTATTACGCCTCGTAAAATAAGTTGATTATAAGGACCATCACCTTCAGTTTTAATTGGAGCTTTTAATATTTGTGAAAAAGAAGAAAAGCAAAACAAAAGGGATGCAAGTGCAAAAGAAAATATTCTCATATCAATAATGTTATCCCGAAATTTACATACTATCTGTTGATTTAGTTTCATCTTTTATTGATTAATTATGAAAATTCAATTCTGGAGTGTTGGAAAAGCAAATGAACCTTATGTAAAAGCTGGTGTGGAAGAATTTACAAAACGCATCTCTAAATATTATCCTGTTGAGTGGACAATCATTCCCTTGCCAAAAAATTCAGGCATGTTGAGCGAAGCAGATCTGAAGAAAAAAGAAGGCGAAATAATTCTGGAATGGTTACAAAAAGAAGATTACTTAGTTGCACTTGATGAAAGAGGTAAACAAATGAGCAGTGAAGAACTTGCAGAATTTATTATGAAACGCACAAACGAAAGTGTAAAGAATCTTGTTTTTTTAATTGGCGGAGCTTATGGCATAGATCAAGCTGTTTTGAAACGAGCTAATTTTAAATGGAGTTTATCACATCTTGTTTTTCCACATCAACTGGTACGTTTAATTTTAGCTGAACAGATTTACAGGGCTTGCAGTATTAAC
>DAIOWB010000264.1:0-3883 GCA_036758725.1 Lacibacter sp. | reverse complement strand
TCAGCATATCTGTACATTCTTTTAATAAACTGCTCACCGTTTTAAGATATACAGGGTGCATCTTGCGGGGAGCAATTTCAACAAGTGGAATCAATACAAAACGACGGTCTTGTATGGCCGGGTGGGGAATAGTTACAACTGTTGAATGATAAACAAGATCGTCATAAAATAATATATCCAGGTCTATGGTGCGTGGACCAAATTTTTCTTTTCTTATTCTTCCCAGTTTATTTTCAATCAACAACAAATTCTTCATTAAATCATCTGCCGGTAAATCAGTAGAAATATTAATAACCTGGTTGAGAAAAGAAGCTTGTTTGTTATTACCCCATGCGGCTGTTTCATAAACAGATGATTCCTTGAAAATTTTTCCGCATTCTTCAGCTACCAGCTTTTTTGCTTTGTTCAGGTATTGCATTCGTTCACCCTGGTTGCTTCCCAATAAAATAAATACTTTATGCATTGGCATGCTGTAAAAGTAGGCGACAAAAAGATTTTTCCAACAAAACCTATAAACAAATAGCTTTGCGGCATGAGTCAATCATACAGCCAGATAAAAGCAATGCTGGCTATTTCCAGGGCAAGTTTAAGAGCTATATTACGGAGTCCGTCAGCAGTTGTTTTCAGTTTTGCTTTTCCACTCATTTTTATTCTGGTGTTTGGATTTATTGGAGGCGGAAGCCCTGTTGTAAAAATCGGGTTTACTCCTGCAACCGATACTTCACAAAACAATGCTGTTTATCAGCTCATGCAGAAATATAAAACCATTCGTATTGTTGAAAAAACAGATGCTGAATTAACAAGCGATCTTTCTAAAGGGCGTATAACAGCTATTCTTGATATACAACCAACCAATACCGGGCAGCTTCCTTTTTATAAAGTAACTATTAAAACATCAACTGCCAGTATAGATAAACTTGCCATTTTACAGGCAACCATTAAAGACATTATTGTAAATATCGACAGAAGAGCTGCACCCAATGCTCCAACTTATGCATCCATTGATCTTCCACCACCAATGGAAGGAAGAATATACCGCACCATAGATTTTATTTTGCCCGGTCAGCTTGGGTTTTCATTATTGGCAGCTGGCGTGTTTGGAGTTGCATTTTTGTTTTTTAATCTGCGGCAAACTTTGGTATTGAAGCGTTTTTTTGCAACACCCATTCAACGGTCATATATTTTATTTGGTGAAGGTATAAGCCGAGTGTTGTTTCAATTAATGACGGCCATTGTTATTATACTTATTGGCCATTATGCTTTCAAGTTTACATTGGTACATGGAGTGGTTACATTTATTGAACTATTGATGTTGAGTTTAATTGGATTGGTAGTGTTTATGGGTTTTGGTTTTGTAGTAAGCGGTATTGCAAAAAATGAAAGCAGTATACCACCACTGGCCAATTTAATTACCATGCCGCAGTTTTTGCTGGCTGGCACCTTTTTTTCTATTGATACTTTTCCAAAATGGTTGCAACCTGTTTGTAAAATTTTACCACTCACACATTTAAATGAAGCCATGCGGAATATTGCTTTTGAAGGAAGCCACTTAATTGATTGTGGCAAGCAATTGGGGATATTGGGTATTTGGGCTGTGTTTATTTATGCACTGGCTATAAAAGTATTTAAGTGGGAGTGATTTTTATAAATTGAAAATGGAAAGTTGAAAATGAAAAATGATATATAAATAATGAGACTATGCGTTTGATTAAAATGTTTTTGTTTGTGTTGGTTGGAATGTTTGCAGTTCTTACACTTATCAGTTTAGTTATTCCATCAAACGTAAAAATTTCAAGAGGAATTATTATTAATGCTGATAGTGCTAAAGTGCAACAGTCATTAAGTGATGTAAAGGATTGGAACCAATGGTTGCCATGGATTACAAATGATAGTGGAGCCATTGTGCAGTTTTCTCCTGTTACAAACCAACCCGGTTCTTTTATAAAATGGCAGGGACTTTTACATAACAGTGCCGGAACCATCACCTTGAAAGAAATCAATCCTGATATGATAACCGCCCTCTACCAGTTTAAAGGAATGAATGATGCTGAAGGTGGTTTCAGAACAAGACCCGTAGGTACAGGTAATAATACAACGGAAGTACTTTGGTTTATGGATTATCAGTTAAAGTGGTATCCATGGGAAAAATTTTATGGCATTTTTATGGATCATATCATAGGGCCTGCGTTTGAAAAAGGACTTGATAATTTCAAAAATTTTATTGAAACAGATCAAAGCATCCATTCTTAATACTTTCTTACTGCAGATTTATTTTATAACTGAAGCAACGCTTCAAATTTTAAGGTTGTCAATCAAGTAACAAACAGAATGACAAACCATCATCAGCTGATAAAAGACTGTTTAAAAGGGAAACCTGCATCACAAAAGCAATTGTATGATGAATTTGCTGATGTTATGCTGGGTGTATGTTATCGCTATACAAAATCAATGGCAGATGCGGAAGATGTATTACAGGAATCTTTTGTAAAAGTTTTTACCCGTCTTCACCAGTATAAAGAAGATGGGCCCCTGGGTGGATGGATCAGAAAAATAGTTGTGAATACGGCTTTAAATTATTTGAAACGCTCACGTAATTACCAATCGGAACTTGTTTTTTTAGATGAAGGGCTTCACCCGGTTACAGATGATAATCCTGAATTGAATCTTGGAGTAAAGGAGCTGGCATCTTTAATCAGGCAATTGCCTGTTGGTTATCAAACCATCTTTAATCTGCATGCGGTAGAAGGATATTCACATGTAGAGATTGGACAAATGCTGGGCATTAAAGACGGCACTTCCCGGTCGCAATACTTGCGGGCAAGAACTTTATTAATAAGCTGGATTGAAAAATTTGAATCTGTACAACCTAAAACCAATAATTATGCACAATAATGAATTTGAAAAAAAGCTGGAGCATAAGTTGGAGGAATTAAAATTTACTCCATCAGAGGCCGTATGGCAAAAAGTGGAAATGCAGATTCGTGAGCAAAAAAGAAAAAGACGGTTTCTGTATTGGTTGTTGCCCGCATCTCTTTTATGTATTGGTATAGCAGGTTGGTTTCTTTATAATTCACAAACAGATTCTGAGATAAAAACAATCATTGCGGTTGAGAATAAGAAAACAGATCCAACATCAGCTAAAAATAATTCCAATAAGAATGTAAATCCGATAAAGGAAAAGAAAGCTGATGTAACTATCACGGATACTCAACCAGGCAATCAAAAGATAAACCAAAAAAGTTTCAGTAATACTTCAAAAAATAAAACAAAAACAGATTTACCGGTATACAGTATTGTTATAAGTAAGGAAAATAATCAAACAATTAATCAAAGTGAGCAAAAGAAAATAAAAGCTGAAAAAACTGATGCTCCCAGAACAAACAATTCAACTGTGATAAACACTCAACCTGTTGTTGTAATGGAACCGATCATAGATAAGAAAAAGGATACCTTATCATTTAGTTTAAAACAGGAAGAAAAAAAGGAAATCAATGAAACGGTTTTTATAGATAGTACCATTTCTGTAAAAGTTGAAATGCCCAAACGAATAAAAGATTCATCTAATGTTAAAAAGAAAAAAACAGAATTTGCGTTTGTACTGAAAGCAGGAATTTCATCGGCAAGTCATTTCTCAGCCAGTAGAAATAATGCTGACATGCGTAATAGTTCTACGGGTTCTTCAACAGGTGGATTCCCTCTTCGGGCCGATTCTTCAACAACAGGAAGCGGATTTGGTTTTGCAGCAGGAATGCAATTTAAAAAACCAGTTACAAAACGAAGTGCATTTTCAATAGGATTAGAATATGCCTATTACTCATCATCAAACAAAACCGGAAGTACAGTTTATTCAGCGGCTCAGTTCAGCAACAATGTTACCACTACC
>DAIOWB010000263.1:0-3884 GCA_036758725.1 Lacibacter sp. | reverse complement strand
GATTGTAGTTGCCTGCATGGCATTTGGAAGTATTTTGCTGAGTGTAAACTGGAACTTGAATCGTAAGCTGTCAACAGGAAATCCGGCCGTATAAAGAATTAATAGAGCCAAGGACAAAAAGAAATAAAATGATAGTACGGTTTTTATTCGCCTTTATTATTTTGGTGCATGGGTTGATACATTTTATGGGTTTTGCAAAAGCATTTGGTTATGGTACTATAACTCAGCTGACTAAAGAAATTTCAAAACCCGCCGGATTCTTCTGGTTATTGTCTGCTTTTCTTTTTATTGCTGCTACAGTATTATTCCTTCTTAAAAAAGAAAGCTGGCTTGTTGTTGGTATAGTTGCTGTAGTAATCTCACAAATTCTAATCATTTCAGTCTGGAAAGATGCAAGGTTTGGAACCATTGCAAATATTGTTGTTCTGATTGTTGCATTAGCTGTTTTGAGTAGTATGTATTTTGAATCAGGGTTCCAAAAAGATGTAAGAGAAAAGCTTAAACTATCTGGAGCAACTCAAACTGAATTGTTGAAAGAGTCAGATATTCAATCTTTGCCTCAGCCAGTTCAGAACTATTTAAGATATTCTGGTGTTATCAATCAACCTAAAGTAAAAAACATAAGGATTGTGTTTGAAGGTGAGATGAGGGATAAAGGAAAAGACTGGTTTAAGTTTAATTCTTTGCAGTATAATTTTTTTGATGATCCGACACGAATGTTTTTTATGAAGGCAAAAATGTTTGGAATAACTGTACCAGGTTATCATGAATATCAGGATGCAAATGCCGTCATGCAGGTAAAATTATTCGGCTGTTTCTCAGTTATAAATGCGAAAGGTCCCGAAATGAATAAAGCAGAAACAGTTACTGTTTTTAATGATATGTGCCTGATGGCTCCTGCAACATTAATTGATAAAAGGATTCAATGGGAACCGATTAGCAATACTTCTGTTAAAGCTACATTTACAAATGATGGGATTAAAATATCTGCTGTACTTTACTTTAATGATAAGGGACAACTGGTGAATTTTATTTCAGATGATCGATATGCCATAAGCAATATGAAACAATACCGGTTTTCTACACCCGTTAGTGATTATAAATTAATAAACGGAATAAATGTTGCTACTTATGGTGAAACTATCTGGCATTATCCTGAAGGTGAGTTTGTTTATGGTAAGTTTTATATGAAAAATATCAGTTATAATGTTTCGGAGTTCAAAAAATAAATGATGAAGCTGAACAGAGAATGGCATTTAACCCATAAGATGCCTGTAAAAGCAACATTAGAACAACGAATAGCGTGGCATCTTGAACATAACAGATACTGCGCTTGCAGGCCAATACCAGAAACATTGAAAAAAGAACTTAGAAAAAGGAAAACTGATTAGTATGAAAATAATGATCACCTGATTTTAACCGATTTTACGGTAACTATACACTCAATGATGATAAAAATTTGATTAATATTGGAGTAATTATTCTACTATTTAACAGAAGTAACTATAAAGAATGGATTCCATCACTCACATAGCGCTTGGAGCATGCATGGGCGATGCGTTTGCAGGAAAACAGCTTGGCAAAAGGGCTATGTTCTTGGGTGCAGTGGCTCAAAGCGTTCCGGATATAGATTTTGTAGCATCCATCTGGAGCAGTACTTCAGAAAACCTGCTGGCTCATCGTGGGTTTACTCATTCAATTCTTTTTACATTACTTATCACACCCTTATTGGCTTTAGTGGCTGAACGCTGGCACAGGCCACATGATATTTCGTTAAAAAAATGGATGCTGTTTTTTGGTGTTCAGGCTTTTATTCACCTGTTGATTGATGGTATGAATGTATATGGGGTAGGATGGTTTGAGCCCTTTAGTCACTACCGGGTTTCGTATAACTGGATTTTTGTAGCAGATCCTTTTTATTCAATCTGGCTGGGAATAGCATTTCTTGTATTGCTGCTATTGAAAAAAAATCATCCCAAACGTAAATGGTGGGTTGAATTTGGCGTTGGCATGAGTACGATCTATCTTTTATACTGCGGGCTGAATAAATTAAAAATTGATCATGATGTCCGGGATGTGTTCAAAAAACAACATATTGCTTACAATAGTTATTTCACAACACCTACTCCTTTAAATAACTGGCTATGGTATGTAGTGGCAGCAAATGATTCAGGATACAATATCGGGTACCGATCTATGTTTGATAAAGAAAGAAAAATTGATTTTCACTTTGTTCCCAAAAATGATTTTTTACTGAGTGAGGTCAACAATCATGAAGATTTGCAGAAGTTATTACGGTTTTCAAAAGGATTTTATGCTATGCAGAAATGGAATGATACATTGGTATTTAATGACCTGCGGTTTGGGCAGGTCATTGGCTGGAAAGATTCGACTGCATCGTTTGCGTTTTATTATTATCTGCAACACCCCTCAGAGAATAAATTAGTGGTTCAACGGGGCCGTTTCGCTAAATGGGACCGGGAAGCTTTATATGCATTAATAAAAAGAATAAAAGGAATTTAAAATTTTATTCTTCCTGCTTAAAGTAAAAAGTAAAAAGTTTCAATACATTATTAATAAATCCATAGCAGAATCTTTGCCAGATTCTCCGTGCAAAATTTGTAGAAGAAGAATAATTTTCCTTTGTAATTGGTTTACATTCACCAGCAATTATCTGTTCCAGTTCATTTTCTACTTTCTTTGAAAATTCATTGTTTCTGATTTCCAGGTTCAGTTCAAGACTTGCATAGGCACTGATGTTATTTACATTGTATGATCCGATTGTTGACCATAGGTTATCGTATTCAGCCACTTTTGCATGTAATACTGTTTTCTGGTATTCATAAATTTCTATATTATTCTTCAAAAGCCATTCGTAGAGATAGCGTTCAGCATGTTTTACTATCATTATATCAGATGGGCCGGCGAGTATAACTTTTACTTTGACTCCACGTTTTACAGCCTGGCTTAACCTTTTTCGGAATAAACGACCGGGTAGAAAATAACTGCACATGATAGTCAAATGTTTATTTGCATTTCTGAACATTTCAAGGTAGCTTTTTGTAATCTGCTGTTTTCTGGTTACCCAGTCATTTCGTCTTACTCTCACTTCACAGCATTCTTCAGCAGGGATTGCAGAACAATATTTATTAATTCCTTCTCTGGAAATAATATCAGGTTCAATCTCAGAACCCCACATCAACCGGCAAAGCTTATGTAGTTCATAAGAAGTTTCTCCTTCACAAAATAAAGCCATATCCTTCCAGGCAGGCTTTCCGTGCAAATCATTATACCTGTCTGTGATATTTATTCCCCCCACCAATGATTGCCAACCGTCAGCAATGATTATTTTATGATGTAAGCGCCGGCCAAAATAAAAATGCTTGCTTTTAAATACAGGTTCAAACCATTTAAACTGTACTCCTGATTCATTGAGTGTTTTAACCATTTTGCCGGAAAAATTTTGCGATGCATAAGCATCTATTTGCAGAAAAACGGATACGCCACGTTTAGCAGCATTTAAAAGTGCATCTAAAATGATCTTACCGGTTTTATCTTCCTCAAATATGTAAAATTGAAGATGCAAGGTTTTTTTGGCATTATCAATCATTGATTTAAGAAGGGTAAAATATTCTTCTCCGCCATTTACCAGCCTGATCCTGTTTCGTTTCAGAAACTCATTAGAAATGATTACACCGGATTTATATGATTTGAAAGTTTTCAAACAGTGTCAAAAGTATTCGAGAGAATTTCAGGCTTAAATGATGTTAATCAATCTTCTTTTTGATGTATCTCATCTGATTTGAATGGTTGTTAACCTATCTTTAAAAGAGTAATGTAGGCTATTATTTTTATGATTGCTATTGAACCATTATATAATTTAA
>DAIOWB010000262.1:0-3887 GCA_036758725.1 Lacibacter sp. | reverse complement strand
GAAAGCAATTTCTGGAAACTATTGTACCGGCAAGCTTGTTTCTGCATACAAATCCGATTACAGTATTATCAGAAAATGAAGAAGAAACAACTAGCAATCTCCTGATTCCCGGCTACCTGAAAAAGGGTGATATTGTGGGCATTACTTCTCCTGCCGGTTATATTACCCTCAACGATATACAACCAGCTGTTGAGCAAATTGAAAGCTGGGGTTTTAAAGTGAAAATAGGAAATACAATTGGCAAACGGGATTTCACTTTTGGCGGAACAGATGAAGAACGTACAAAAGATTTCCAACAAATGATTGATGACCCAACCATTAAAGCAATCATGTGTGCAAGAGGTGGTTATGGTTTTGTACGTATTATTGATCAATTGAATTTCATTAAATTAAAACAGCATCCAAAATGGATCATTGGTTTTAGTGACATCACTGTTTTACATAGCCATCTCAACAAAAACTTTGGTATTGCATCCATCCATTCAAAAATGTGCAACAGCTTTCCTGAAGACTGGAATAATGCTGAACCCATTCAAATTGAAACCATCCTTTCTATTCGTGATGCATTGAAAGGAGTAAAAATGAATTATCCTTTTGTTGCAAATCAAAACAACAGAATTGGAAATGCACAAGGCGTATTGGTAGGCGGCAATTTAAAAACACTTGAATCACTTGCAGGAAGCAAAAGCGACATCAACACAACCAATAAAATTTTATTTGTTGAAGACACCGGTGAATACTTATATAGTATTGACCGAATGTTCTGGAATTTAAAACGCAGCGGAAAACTGGATCACCTGGCAGGGCTCATTGTTGGCGGCTTTAAAATAAACCCCAGTGAAGATCTGAATGAAGAATTTGGAAAAACACTTTATGAAATTGTTTATGAAAAAATAAAAGACTGCAATTACCCGGTTTGTTTTGATTTTCCTGTCGGACATCAAAAAAATAACTTCGCATTAAAATGTGGAGTGCGTCATAAATTGCAGGTAACAAATAATCAATGCATATTAACTGAAATACGATGATTAAAATTCCTCCTTTTCTAAAAAAAGGCGATACAATAGGTATTACCTGCCCGGCAGGTTATATGCCAATAGAGAAAGCACAAACCTGTATTGATACGTTGCAAAGTTGGGGCTTTGAAGTTTTAGTAGGAAAAACACTTGGCAGTAAATCAAAAACCTATTTCAGCGGAACTGATGAAGAACGCCTGGCAGAGTTGCAGGCCATGATGGATGAGCCAAGTGTTAAAGCTATACTATGCGGACGAGGGGGCTATGGCATAGGCAGAATTATTGATCAGATTGATTTTACATCCTTTAAAAAAAATCCTAAGTGGATTATTGGCTTTAGCGATGTTACTGTATTACATGCTCACATTAATACGAATTTAAACATTGCCACTTTACATTCACCTATGGCAGCGGCTTTTAATGATGGAGGGTTTAAAAATAAATATATCCGATCACTAAAAGATTCTTTGGAAGGTAAAAAATCAATCTATAACTGCAAACCTCATAAGATTAATAAACAAGGAAGTGCAAAAGCAGAACTGGTTGGCGGAAACCTGGCATTAGTTACCCACCTAATTGGGACAAAAAGCGAATTACAAACAAAGGGTAAAATTTTATTTCTTGAAGATATTGGCGAACAACTTTACAATGTTGATCGTATGCTGCATCAATTAAAACGAAGCGGAAAACTAAAATCACTTGCAGCTTTAATTATTGGCGGTTTTACTGATATAGAAGATACACAACGGCCATTTGGGAAAAAAGTTTATGATATCATTCATGAATTAATAAATGAGTATAACTATCCTGTTTGTTTTGGATTCCCTGTAAGCCATACAAAAGAAAATGTTGCATTAAAAAGTGGCTGCATATACCAATTATCCATAAGTCCTTCTAAAGTAACTCTCACTGGCTGAATAATTTTTGTTTAAAACTCGCAAAAATTGCAAAGGAATAAATGCAAACGCTGCATCATGATTGCTGATTTTCGTCATATTTTTTGTGATAATTGTCACTTTAAAAGACCTTTTCAATCATATTTCTAAAACTGAATGTGCTCAATATTTGCATACTGATATTAAACAGTACCAAATAATGAAAAAGAACATATTGAGTTTTACCGGTTTTATTTTCCTCTTGTTTCTGCAATTACAAACAAGTGCACAAACGTATATTGCTAAAAATGCAAAAATTACAATTGATGGTACTTCTACCATGCACGACTGGTCTTCAGTTGTAACAAAAGCAACTATACAAAGTGACTTTACCATTAGTAATGGAGTAATTCAAAAACTAAATTCTGCAACGGTAACAATGGAAACCAAATCCCTTAAGAGTACTAAAAACTCTTCTTTAATGGACGACCGGACCTATTCTACTTTAAAAGCCGACAAATTCCCCAATATCACTTTTGTTTTAACCAAAGTAGCATCCATTCAACAAGTCGGCAATGAAGCTACAGTTACCGTTACTGGTAATTTAACCATTGGCGGTGTTAGCAAACCAACTGATCTTATCTTAAAAATTAAAACCCTTCCAAATGGTGAAATTGAAGTAAAAGGAACAAAAAAAATAACAATGTCCAATCATGGAATTAAACCTCCTTCTTTTATGCTGGGTGCATTAAAAGTTGCTGATGAGGTTACCATTACTTATTCTGTAATCTTTATTAAAAAATAAATATTTCTTGAAACTTAAATTTAATTATATGAAACGTTTAACTAACATCTCTATCGGAATTTTAACAGTCTTTATTTTATTTATGTTGCCCTTTGTATTAAAAGCACAACAGCAAAATATTGACAACCTGAGACCATACGACCAAAGCGGTATTAATGTATTTGAAACCAAAAAAGATCCTGCTGCAACATTTAATGGTGTAAAAGTTCGTTTTGGAGCCGGTTTTACACAAGCATTCCAAAGCCTGAAACATTCAAACACTACAGGTTCTCCTGCTCTGTATCCAAGATTAGCTCCTGGTTTTGCAGTAGCACAAGCCAACCTTTTTACTGATGTTCAATTAGCTGATGGTATCCGTTTAAATCTTACAACCTATTTATCTGCTCGTCACCACAATGAAGCTTGGGTAAAAGGTGGTTATCTGCAATTTGATAAACTTCCATTTAAAGGAAAAGTTTGGGACGATATCATGAAAGTTACTACTATTAAAGTAGGTCATATGGAAATTAACTATGGCGATCAACACTATCGTCGTTCAGATGGTGGTCACACACTTTACAATCCTTTCATTGAAAACTATATTATGGATGCATTTGCAACAGAAGTTGCCGGTGAAATTTATGTACAGAAAAATGGTTTGTTAGGTATGTTTGCCCTTTCAAATGGTTTAATTAATGGCGGACACCAGGAACCAATTTATACAGGAACAACAACATTTAAACGCAAGGCTTCTGTTTATGCAAAACTTGCATACGACAAACAAATTCAAGAAAAAGTAAGAGTAAGAGTTGCAGGATCTGTTTATCATAACAACAGTGATGGACGAAGCACATTATATGGTGGCGACCGTACAGGTAGTAACTACTTCTGGGTAATGGAACCATCTTCAGCAACATCTACTGGTAATGCATTCTCCGGCCGTGTTAACCCAGGTTTCACTAACCAGATTACAGCCATGCAACTGAACCTTTTTGCTAAAGCTTATGTGTTTGAATTCTTTGGTACTTTTGAAAATGCAAAAGGTGGAACCAATGCAGAAAAAATTGCAAACTTTGCAAAACGTTCTGTAAACCAGATTGCTTTAGATGGTATTCTAAGACTTGGTTCAAAAGAACAGGTATTTCTTGGTGTACGTTACAATCAATTAAAAGGAAAAATGATTGCCAGCAATTCTACTGAGCAAACTGTTAA
>DAIOWB010000261.1:0-3908 GCA_036758725.1 Lacibacter sp. | reverse complement strand
GGATTAAGTTTATTGCTTTGTCATACCTATACCGGTTACCCCATGGTAAAACAGGCAAAACAATTTTTAAAAAGTGGAATTTTAGGTAAAATAAGAAAAGTATATGTTGAATATCCGCAAGGATGGTTAAGTACTTTTTTAGAAGGTACGGGTCAGGCACAGGCCAGTTGGAGAACAGATCCTAAAAAAAGCGGCAAAGCAGGAAGTATGGGAGATATTGGAACACATGCATTCAATTTAGCAGAGTATGTAACAGGTTTACAGGTTACTCATCTTTGTGCCGATATTAATATAGTTGTTGAAGGAAGAATGTTAGATGATGATGGTGCTGCCTTTTTAAAATTCAACAACGGTGCAACAGGTGTGTTAATGGCTACACAAATTGCAGCAGGCGAAGAAAACAATGTAAAGATTCGGGTATATGGAGAAAAAGGAGGAATAGAATGGAAACACGAAGATGCCAATACATTGTTGGTAAAGTGGCTTGATAAACCAACAGAAATTTACAGAACAGGAGGAGGATACAATAGCTCTTATGCAGCACACAACAGCAGAACACCTGCCGGACATCCCGAAGGATTTCTGGAAGCGTTTGCTAACATGTACCGGAATTTTTCATTAACCTTAAGAGCAAAGATTGATGGCGAACAACCTAAAGAAGAATGGCTGGATTACCCAAGTGTGGACGAAGGAGTAAGAGGGATGGCATTTGTTGAAAATGTAATTGAAAGCGGAAAGAGTGAAACCAAATGGAAATCATTTGAAATATGATGGCACGCAGAGGAGCGGAGGGTGCAGAGGTGAATTTGCTGAAGCAAATTATAGTGCTTGTTTTTTAATTTATTTAAAGAGTATTACAGTTGAAATAAATGCGAAGCATTTTTTTCTCTGCGTCCACTGCTCCTCTGCGTGAAAGCATTCATCATGAGGTTTCTATGTTTATAAGTCTTATGCAAATAAATGAGATAACAGGCATCATCATTGAAGAGTCCATAAAAATTCACAGAGATGTTGGGCCCGGATTGTTGGAAAAAGTATATGAAGAATTGTTATATTACCGGCTTACAAAAAGAGGTTTACAGGTTAAGAGACAGCAAAAAATTGAATTTGTTTATGAGGAAGTTAAAATGGATATTGATTTGAGATATGATTTGATGGTGGAAGAAGCTGTGCTTGTAGATATTAAATCAAAAGAAATAGTGCCGCCTGTAGATTATAAAGTTTTCAAAACATATTTGCGTCTTACCAATATCACAATCGGACTTGTTATTAATTTTAACTTGGAATATTTAAGAGACGGAATTAAACGAATTGCAAATAATTTTATTGATAAATAAAATATTCTCTGCGCCCTCTGCCTCTCTGCGTGGAGCTCAAACGAATTCAAAATGAAGACAATAAAGGGACCAGGCATTTTCTTAGCACAATTCATGGACGATCAGCCACCGTTCAATGATTTAAAAACCATTTGCAATTGGGCAAAGGGTTTAGGATTTAAAGCTGTGCAAATTCCAACATTGGATAGCCGTTGCATGAATCTGCAACTGGCAGCAGAAAGTAAAACCTATGCTGATGAATTAAAAGGAATTGTAAACGAAGCAGGTTTGGAAATTTCTGAACTTAGTACTCATTTACAAGGTCAGTTAGTTGCAGTGCACCCGGCATACGATACCATGTTTGATGTGTTTGCACCTGATGCATTAAAAGGAAATCCAAAAGCACGGCAACAATGGGCTGTACAACAAATGATGTACGGAGCAAAAGCATCGCAGAATTTAGGTCTTAATGCTCATGCAACATTCAGCGGTTCATTATTATGGCATGCATTTCATCCATGGCCGCAACGGCCCGATGGTTTGGTGGAAGAAGGGTTTAATGAACTCGCCAAAAGATGGTTGCCTATTTTAAATTATTTTGATGAATGCGGTGTGAATGTTTGTTATGAAATTCATCCGGGTGAAGATTTGTTTGATGGCATTACTTATGAAATGTTTTTAGAAAAAGTAAATAATCATCCGAGAGCTTGTTTGTTATATGATCCATCCCACTTTGTATTACAACAACTGGATTATTTGCAATACATCGATTTTTATCATGAACGCATCAAAGCATTTCATGTAAAAGATTCAGAGTTTAATTCAACAGGTAAGCAGGGAACATTTGGTGGTTATCAAAGCTGGTTAAACAGAGCAGGTCGTTACCGTTCACCCGGAGATGGACAGGTAGATTTTAAAACTATCTTCAGTAAATTAACTCAATATGGTTATGATGGTTGGGCGGTAATGGAGTGGGAGTGTTGCATCAAACATCCTGAAGATGGAGCAAGAGAAGGAGCTGAGTTCATCAAAAACCATATCATACGTGTTACAGAAAAAGCATTTGATGATTTTGCAGGTGGGGTAAGTAATTCAACAACCAATAGAAAAATTCTTGGTTTAGATTAAAACAGAAAACATAACTTTCATCACTTTTTAAACAGATAAATATGAAAAAAATAATTATTACATCAACCATTTTTCTTACACTCATTGCATGTGGCGGTGGCGGAACAGAAAATAAGGAAACAACAAAAGAAGCTCCAAAGCAGGAAACAACAACTTCTGTAGCTGATAATCCTGACTATGAAAAAGGTTTGGAGCTTATTGCAAAAAGTGACTGTCTTACCTGCCATAAGGTAGAAGAAAAAAATATTGGTCCGGCATACAGAGATGTTGCAAACAAATATGAAAACACGCCGGCTAATGTAACTATGCTGGCAGAAAAAATTGTAAAAGGCGGCAAAGGTGTTTGGAGTGAAGTACCTATGACCCCACATCCGCAAATATCACAAGCAGATGCTGAGCAAATGGTAAAATATATTCTCTTACTTAAAAAATAATACCATGTTCCGTTCACTTTTATTTTTAAGCATTGTTGGATTGGCAAATGGCTGTAACAACGAAGGCACAAAAACAACTACTTCCACAGATTCAAATAATACAACCATGACAACTGTTTCTGCTTTAACTGAAGAAGAGCAGAAAGATGGATGGATTTCGTTGTTTGATGGCCAAACTACTAAAGGATGGCATAAGTATGGTAACAAGCCAATTGGCAGTGCATGGAAGGTAGTTGATGGAACTTTGCACTTAGATGCTTCACAAAAAGACAATTGGCAGATCAGGGATGGTGGAGATATTGTGAGTGATGAGGAATTTGATAATTTTCATTTAAAGCTTGAATGGAAAATTGACACATGTGGTAATAGCGGTGTTATTATTTATATACACGAAGATTCGGTAAAATATAAATGGCCATGGATGACCGGACCTGAAATGCAGGTACTTGATAACAAGTGTCATCCCGATTCAAAAATTATTAAACACCGTGCAGGTGATTTGTATGATCTTATTACATCAGCACCTGAAACAGTAAAACCTGCTTTGGAATGGAACCTTGCAGAAGTAAAAAGTTTGAACGGAAACCTGGAATTTTATCTCAACGGAACAAAAGTGATAAGCACAACTATGTGGGATGAAGCCTGGTTTAAAATGATTGCCGGCAGTAAGTTTAAATCAATGAAAGATTTTGGAACTTATAAGAAAGGCAGAATTGGTTTGCAGGATCATGGAAACAATGTATGGTTCAGAAATATTAAGATTAAGAAATTATAATCATTACAAGAATAATAAAAGAAGGCCGCTAATTAGCGGCCCTTTTTTTTATGCATCTGCTGTTATATTGCTTTCGCCCTGCATCAACATCACACTTCTGTTTATAAACTCAGTAAGTTGATTTCCTTTTAACATGCCCTGTGAGAGCAATGCCAGATCGGCCAGGTTGTGTACCATTTCTTTTCCGTTTTCTGTATTATCTAAAATTTTTCTGTACAAGGGATGATTGCCATTTACTGTTAACTCAACTTCATC
>DAIOWB010000260.1:0-3909 GCA_036758725.1 Lacibacter sp. | reverse complement strand
TCCTGTTCTAAATAGCCAATTCCACTTATCACTAAAACAGAATTAGAAGTAATTCCTTTTAGAGTAAAAGTGCCGTCAGAAGCCGTTGTAGTTCCAACTCGTTTACCTTTTACTTTAACACTAATACCCTGTACCGGAACCCCAGTTTCATCTGTAACTTTTCCAGATACATCAATTGTTTGGGCTATTGCCAAATGAAAACAGAGCAATAACATCCCTCCAAGGATAGATAGTTTTTTTCTCATGTTGATTAATTTTAATTAAAATTTTCGTGCCAAATATAGGAGTTCTATCTTACTAACAAAAATTTGTTAAATTTTCTAAAACCCTTCTATTCAGACTATGACAACTAACTTTTAAAGATTGCTGCATGAAATAGAACATACACTGAATTATAATTTCCACAGGATTTGTACCCTAACCTCGGTTCTGTGGTTTGAAGGTATTTCATCGAGTCCGGAGCCAACTGTAGATTGGTTTTTGTAGATTAACTGTGCCCATCTTCCCCAAACAGAGAGTTTTTTTGAGAGATCGTAATTGATATTAAAATAATAACGGTAGCCCTTATTAAAAAAGGCGGGAATGGTGAAACTGTACAACACATCATTTTCATAGGTATAAATGCGGCTGTTAAAATCATCAGTTTCAAAGTATTGTAACCGCATATTGGCCGAAACCGGCTTTAGCATCGGTTTGTAAAACACATCAAAAAAAGCAAGAAAGCCTCTGCTTTCAGATGTACCTTTCAAATCATACCACATCATGTCAATGCGTTGGCGGAGTGTGATTGATGGTGAAATTTTAAACTGTACCTGGGTGCGCCAGTTTGAACGTGGCGTGGGTGTTATTTCGGCAGTATTATAGTTTCCGTCATTGGAATAATTATAAGCCCTGTTTTCGTATCGGTAACGGGTATAAATTTCAAGTTGCTTGTTTGGTTTATGTGTTAATTGAACCAGGTATTCTCTTCCATTTGATGGCGCATCAATTCGGTAACGCATATAAGGGAACCGATATAAATCCATAAAAGCATCCAACTTCCATTTTGAAGTTGGCTTAACTGAAACTCCTGCAAATAAACCTTTTTCATTTGTTGGTAATGTGCCATCGGTAAATGCGTTTCCAAAAATGGTTTGAAACCTAGGCTGAATATTGCGGTAAACAAATGATAAGTCAACTTTTGGATCGGCACTGATTAATAACCCGCTCATCATCCCATAATATTTTGATTTGTGATTAGCTGCTTCACCAAACCAATGTAAATTTCGCCAGGTATATCCCCAATCAATACTGAGATTGGTAAATTCTTTTCCCCGAAAAACAAAATTGTTATAAGGTTGCTCATCACGGTTAAAATTCCTGTTGAATTGAAAGTGAACTGCATTCACTCCTAAATGAAAATTGGTTTGGTTATAACTGATATTTCCTCCAAAAGAATTCATTTGAACTTTATTCTTATCTGCCTGTTCATTTGTTGTGCGGTTTAATCCTGATGTAATTAATGATGAGAAATAATCTTCGGCTAAGCTTGTATCATTAACAATATTGCCACTTACTCTGCGGAAAGAAGCAAAAGCAGTTGCCTGGAAATGATTTTTCTCCAGTGTTATTCCTGTACCACGGTTAAAAAAATATTCACCAGTTGAATTATAAGGCCGCAGTATGGAAGCCTGTCGTTTAATGTTTGTAACATCAACACTTTTTCTGAAAGCAAGCGATTGCCATTGAATTAACCCTTGACCCATATTTACAGTAAAATCTCCCAAAGCCAGGTATTTAACAATGCCTGTATTGCGGATAAACAAATGAGCCGAATAAAAATCAAAACCATTTTTTTGTGCTCCTTTAAACCATTGTTCGCCGGGGTCTTTTTCTGCAGTAATTCCATATTGTAATAAGTTGCCATACTGGTATTTGTATCGGAACAATAAGCGCTCTCTGCTGCCGGGATAAAAACTGGTTGCTGAAGTATCATTTTTACGAATAAAGCCTTCTGCTTTTTCTAACACATAGGACCCACGCATTAAAACGGACTGATCTCCTTCCCTGAATCGTTTTGATAAATCTTCTTTAATAGAAAGTGATGGCCCAACTGTGATATAGGGTAACATTTTTTGAATGGTTTCAACACCCCAAGAAGGAACAGCCTGTAATTCATAAATGCTTATAAGCTTACCAAAGAGTTTTCGATAAACAAAAAAATTACTGATTTGTAATGGATTTAAAAATGGGAATTCTTTTAATTCTGCTTCGGTAGCTGTATTAAGATTTAATTTATTTTTTAAAAAATGCTGTAAGGCCTGTACATAGGAATCGTCTTCTGTTTCTGATTCATCACTTTCTGTAATGTTTTCTATTTGTTGTTCAACTACAGGAATTTCCTGTGCCTTTACAACAAATGAAACAAAAAAGAGGATTGCTATGAATTGAATTTTTTTCACTCGATGTTGCTTTCCTTCTTTTTAAAATTAAACAACATCATTACTGCAGGTGAAATACCAAGCTGCGGATGATAGGAAGTAGCCACATCAATCCTGAATTGATTAAACCTTAATCCTACACCTACATAAGGCTGGGTATTAACAGTATTAATGCCGGCACGGATTAATAATTGTTTTATGAATTCATATTGAAAACCTGCATTTACACCTACGTTTTTATTTTCTTCTTTAATAATTTCTGCACTGATGAAAAATTTTTCTGATGCTTCGTATCCCAAACCTCCACGATATACGGAAGCTATTTTTTCATTGGCTGTTTTATTTAATACACCACCAACCGGATTAAAAACACTGAACCCGGCATGCAATTTCTCACTTAAGTGCATTAACACCCCGGCTTCAAAATGAAAAGTTGAAGAACTGGTATAAGCTGGTATCCGTAAGTTGTAATAATTAAATTTTACTCCAACATCAACTTTTGAACCTAAAGACCGGCCATACCCGATTCCAATTTGTGTTTCATTGAAATTGCTGTATCCAAAATAATCGGCCTGTAAGCCAAAGTTTCCACTAGCAGTTTTAAAGCCGGCAACCGCAGTGTACTGACTCAATGCATCAATTAAAAATCTTCTTTCACTATAAACACCTGCTGCTCCGCTTTGCATGTTGGATAAAGCGGCAGGATTAATAATAAATGAAAATACATCGGATGCATTTTTACTGTAAGCACCCAAGCCGGGATATGAACTTAATAAAGGCTTCCTTACGGTTTGTGCATTTGTAACCTGACTTATACAAATGAGGAATAGCAAAAATAGTTTTCTCAATCCGTTTTGTTTTGGATTGGAAAATTAAGAGTTTTCAATGTTTAATAGACATAAGCAGATTATTTTTTTATGAACGCATGAAACAACACTGCTTCGCATTAATTTTGCCAAATGCAAATACTTGACGGAAAGCTAGCTTCACAAGCTATAAAAGATGATCTGAAAATTAAAACGGCTGAATTGGTTTCTAAGGGAAAAAGAGCCCCACATCTTGCTGCTATTTTAGTTGGCACAGATGGTGCAAGTGAAACCTATGTGGCATCGAAGGTAAAAACCTGTGCTGAAATAGGTTTTGAATCAACCCTAAAACGTTTTCCTTCAAACATCAGTGAAGAAGATTTGCTTCGTGAAATAGAAGAATTAAATTCCAACGATGATGTAGATGGTATACTGGTACAACTTCCATTACCAAAACACATCAGTGATGATAAAGTCATTAACAAAATAAATCCGTTAAAAGATGTAGATGGCTTTCACCCGGTAAGTGTAGGTAATATGGTAAGCGGATCACCCACATTTGTTCCAGCAACCCCATATGGAATTTTGCTATTGATGAAACATTACAATGTTGAAACAAAAGGGAAACATGCTGTTGTAATTGGCCGTAGCCATATTGTTGGTACGCCTATGAGTATTTTACT
>DAIOWB010000259.1:0-3933 GCA_036758725.1 Lacibacter sp. | reverse complement strand
TAATCCGGCTAAAAGAATAGGAACCTTTGCTTCTTTAGCTATATAATAAAAACCGGTTCGTAGCTTTTCTACTTTTTTTCTGGTGCCTTCGGGGCTCATGGCCAATCGAAATTTTTCATGTTGTTTAAACTTATCGGCTACCTGTGATACAAGACCATGTGAAGATGAACGATCAACAGGTGTGCCACCCATCATTCTGAAAAACCAGCCAAATGGGCCATCAAACAATTCTTTCTTACCTAAAAAATAAGAATGGTTAATAGGGATGAGATGCCGGGCAGCTAAACCTACAACAACATCCCAACCACTTGTATGAGGCCCAACAGCAATCACCATTTTGGCAATATGATCTGGAAATGTGCCTGTAATTTTCCATCCACTCAGTTTCCACCAGATAGATAAAATCCAATTAATCATACAAATAATTTCAAACAAAAGATAAGGTGATTTTTTTGTACAGCAATAGCTTTACAATTCTTTAGTCTTTTAAACAAGCAAACACTACTCATAATTAGTCTAATTAATGATTTTGCTCATATACACAAAATATTTCCTGTATTAATCTTGCATTGTTTCACTTGCAAATCACTTAGTAACGCCTTATGTTTGAGGCTTCAAATAAAATTTATTATGATAGCAACTACAAAAACAGATTTGAAAGAGTGGGTAGAAAAAATGCAGGAGCATTTTCAACCCGATTCAATACACTGGTGTGATGGTTCACAAGGTGAATATGATCTGCTCTGTCAAAAACTGGTTGAAAAAGGAACCTTCATCAAATTAAATCAGGAAAAAAGACCAAACAGTTTTGCTTGTTTCAGTGATCCTAGTGATGTAGCCAGAGTGGAAGACAGAACATATATCTGCAGTAACCGCAAACAGGATGCAGGCCCAACCAATAATTGGATGGAGCCAAAGAAAATGAAAGGTCTTTTAGAAGACCTCACAAAAGGAAGTATGAAAGGAAGAACACTCTATGTAATTCCTTTTTGTATGGGCCCTGTTGGTTCAAAACTTTCACGCTATGGTGTGCAGTTAACCGATAGTGAATATGTGGTAGTGAACATGCGTATAATGACACGCATGGGAGCACAGGTATTAGATCACATGGGAGATAATTGGGTAAAATGTTTACATACTCTTGGTGCTCCGTTAAAACCGGGTGATGTGGATGTTAAATGGCCATGCAACCCAACAGTAAAATATATATCTCATTTTCCTGAAGAGCGGTTAGTGATATCATATGGCAGCGGATATGGTGGGAATGCTTTATTAGGTAAAAAATGTTTTGCCTTACGTATTGCTTCTGTGCTTGGCCGTGATGAAGGATGGTTGGCTGAACACATGTTATTGCTTGGAGTTGAAAATCCTCAAAAGGAAAAAACTTACATCGCTGCGGCATTCCCCAGTGCCTGTGGTAAAACAAATTTTGCCATGATGATTCCTCCAAAAGAAATGGAGGGTTGGAAAATTACAACCATTGGTGATGATATTGCATGGATTCATAAAGGGGATGATGGAAAATTAGTTGCTATCAATCCCGAAGCTGGATATTTTGGAGTAGCCCCAGGCACCAATTATAAAACAAATCCAAATGCAATGGAATCGATAAAGGCAAATACTATTTTCACCAATGTGGCTGTTACTAAAGATGGCGATGTATGGTGGGAGGGAATGTCTAAAGAAATTCCTGATGGCTTAACTGACTGGCATGGGCAACCATATGATAAAGCCAGTGGCAAACCTGCGGCACATGCCAATTCCCGTTTTACAGCACCGGCTTATCAAAATCCGGCTATAGACCCCAATTGGGATAAACCAGAAGGTGTTCATATTACTGCTTTTGTTTTTGGTGGACGAAGAGGAGGTACAGTACCATTAGTTTATCAATCATTCAACTGGAATTTTGGTGTTTACCTGGCAGCAACTATGGGTAGTGAAATGACAGCTGCTGCTTTTGGAGAGTTAGGAAAAGTAAGAAGAGATCCATTTGCAATGCTACCATTCATGGGTTATCATATGGGAGATTATTTCAATCATTGGTTACAGTTTGGGAGAGACCTGCAGAATGCTCCTCGCATTTTTGGTGTAAACTGGTTCCGTAAAGATGAAAAAGGTGAATTTATGTGGCCTGGCTTTGGAGAAAATATGCGTGTATTGAAATGGATTGTTGAACGTTGTAAAGGACAGGCCAGCGCTGTTGAATGCCCCATTGGCTGGAGGCCACGTTACCGTGATATGGATTGGACTGGTTTAGGCCCTGATATATTTCCGAAAGAACAGTTTAATAGTTTAATGCTGGTAGATAAAGAATTGTGGAAGCAGGAATTATTGGGCCATGAAGAATTATTTGAAAAATTATACGATCGTATACCAAAGGAATTTCTTTTTATGCGTGAACTGTTATTGAGTGCACTGTGGCGCTCACCAGAAAATTATCAGTTAGCAGCAGAAAGGCAAGATTGAGTTATTTGTTTGATTTAGAAATTGAAAAGCCGCTGATTTTTATCAGCGGCTTATTTTTTTATTAAGTAATGAATAAAATGTTATTCATCCTTTTTCTTTTCGTTATATTTTTTCTCGGTTGCTTTTGCTTTTTCAAAATCGAGAATTACTCCATTAATACAATAACGTAAACCTGTTGGGGGCGGGCCATCATCAAACACATGGCCAAGGTGTGCTTTACATCGTCCGCATTCAACTTCTGTTCTTGTCATTCCTAAGCTATTATCAGGAATATAAATGATCGAACTCTTGCTTATGGGTTCATAAAAACTAGGCCAGCCACAACCACTTTCAAACTTGGTATCACTTTTAAACAAAGCGTTGCCACAGGCCGCACAATAATACGTACCCACTTCATCAAACTTTTCAAACTTACTGGTCCATGGACGCTCAGTTCCTTTTTGTCTGGCAATATAGTATACATCAGAAGGAAGAATTTTTTTCCATTCCTCTTCACTCATTGTTACTTTACCTGAATCGGTTCTTGAGTAAACCGGACTTTTTTTTGCTTCACTCATGGTATTCTTTTTTTCTTTTGTTTGGGTTGATTGTGCTCCGCAGCTAACAAATGTAAGCTGAACAAAAACCAATAGTATCCATACTTTCTGCATAATCTCTCTTTTTGTTTGATAAAGTTACGAATACAGGCAAGGCTTTGGATGTCTGTAAACCGACTAAACCTGATCATATTTTTTATTTAACAAGTTTTAAGCAATTTCGGTTCAGATTTCATCATATTAAACGATGCTGCATTATATTTACAATTGAACCAAGCTTAAGAATTGCTTATGTTTAATTTGATTTTATTTGGCCCTCCGGGTAGTGGAAAAGGAACCCAAAGTGAACGACTAATTACAAAGTATGGTCTCAAGCACCTCAGTACAGGTGATTTGTTACGTAGCGAAATTGTAGCCCAAACTCCCTTGGGAATTGAAGCAAAAAAAATAATGGATAAAGGACAGTTGGTGCCCGATGAAGTGGTGATTGGAATGATTAGCTCTGCACTGGATAACAATCCAAATGCAAAAGGTTTTTTGTTTGATGGTTTTCCACGTACAGTAGCGCAGGCAGAAGCCTTAGATAAATTATTAAAACTGAAGGACACGCAGATCAATGCAATGATTTCTTTGCTGGTTTCAGAAGAAGAACTTATAAAGCGTTTACTCAACCGTGGATTAACAAGCGGCAGAAGTGATGATACTAATGAAGAGGTCATTCGTGCAAGAATTGTAGAATATCGTAACAAAACTTCTGTTGTTGCTGATTACTACAAGCAGTTTGATAAACTGGCTGAAATAAAAGGTGAAGGAAGTATTGATGAAATATTTGAAGCATTACAAAATGAAATTGAAAAGCACATGGTAGTATAATGTAACCCAAAATAAAAAATTAATAGCCCGTCATTCACTGATGGGCTTTATTTTTATA
>DAIOWB010000258.1:0-3951 GCA_036758725.1 Lacibacter sp. | reverse complement strand
TTGTTTATATTTTTCCTGTAAAACAAATACCAACTCTTAATTAAATCAGAGTTGGTATTTATTTTTGAGTTGAACAATTTTAATTTTTCATGAAACGTTGTAATCCAATTCGTTCTTTTCTGCTATTCAGTATTTCAATGATATAAAGTTCTGATGATAATGATTGAACATTTATGTTCGCTTGTATAAACCGTGAAGAAGCCTGTACTTTTTCTTCTTTAATTATACGGCCTTTTATATCTGTTATTTTGATTACATAATTTCCCATACCCACATCCTGAAACCTCACTTGTAATACTTCTGATACCGGATTTGGATAAATGATTAATGTTTGAAGTGCAGGTTGATAAGGTATATTAATTGTTTTTGAATAAGTAAACTTTCCGTTCTTATCAAATTGTTTAATGCGGTAGTAATTATTTCCTGCTACTGGGAACTGATCAGTAAATACATAAGGAGGATACCCTTTGAATATTCCGATTTTTGTAAAGCTTGTTCCACTAGTAGATTTTTCAATTTCAAAATAATCATGCTCCTGATCTACATTTGCTTCCCAATTTAAATCAATCTTTAACTGGCTGTTCATTTTACCTGAGAAACTGATAAACTCAACAGGCAGCGTAGACAATGGGGCTGCAGATTTTATCAGTTTTACATCATCAATATAAAAACCGTCATCCGTTTCTCCCTCAAATGATGAACCGTCTCCATCTGATGTAAAATTGAAGCGAAAACTCAATGTGGTAGCTCCACTATAAGCACTCAAATCAAATAATTCTCTTGTCCAGGTATCTCTTATCCCCGTTAAAGAAGGAGATCCGTTAATGGTACTGCCGTCAAGAGTTCCGGGCTCCTGAATGGTTGTACGGCCGGCAACAGCAACCCAGGTTGATCCGTTGGTAGATACTTCTACACGCATTTTATCACGGAAATTTTCTGTACGGTGTTTTACCCAAAAACTTAAATAAACGGATGTTGCATCTCCAACATTAAACGCATTTTTTGTAGTAACTATTCTCGATTCATTGGATGAATAGTTCCCGTCATCGTTTCTGCTAATGATTTTGTGCCTGCATAACTCGATGCAGTTGTAAAACCCCACTTATTAGAAGCCTGTCCACCATTGGGAACAGACCAATTCGTAGTTAACGTTCCTTCCATATCATCTGCAAGTAATACAGTTGGGTTATAGAATTTTGTAATTGTATCGTAATAGGTTTGTCCATCTGTTTCCACTTTCCAAGCAAAACGTAATTTTTGCCCTGTTACTATAGCTCCGGGTAATGTGTAACTGATTTGTCCTGTATATGAATCATCATAATTGGGTAAACTATTTACAGTAACTGCAGAACCAGCAGTTGTAAATCCCTGTAAAGGAATTAATGAAACAGTTACTGGCAGATTACTTAACCCAATACGGCGTATTTTAAAACTAAAGTTACCGGTTGGGGCGGTGGTTACATCAATATTGCTCACATCCTGCAAATCAACATAAGAACCAGCGAAGAATGCCATCTGTAAATTTTGGTAGCACATGCCTTTAGATAAATTAATTATCTGACTGGCTGCTGGCCAAAAAGAATTGGAAGCACCAGCGGCACCGCCTTCGCCTGTAAGACCATATACTTTCCCTTTTGTACCAGTACCAATATTGCCCATTAACATCCAGTCTTTAAAACCTCCTGCCACCTCATATCCCAGTGCACCATAACTGTCATTAGCACGCATACCATTGTATTTTCCCATTTCTGCAGAAAGATATTTGTACACCAATGCGTCAGTACCGGAAAGTGTTCCGTGCAAACTCCTTCTGCCATAGGGAAGTGAGTAGTATGGACCATAAGCATGTTGATCAAATGCCAGAACAAAGTTTTTTGTAAAGGCAAGATCTCTAATTGCCTGAGTTTCGGGCTCTGAAAAAGCAGAAGGTCCAAAATAGGTTGATGCACTTTGATCAGAAGATCCACAGCTTCCTGCATTGCCTAAAATAGGTACTCCGCAATTTGCCCAATCTTGACTCCAGTTACGATTTAAATCAACACCTTTTTGTCCGGTGGCATCACTACCTACATTTCGTCGGTTTTTTCTTTGATCGCCACCTACCCCACCATTCACTACACGATTATACTCCCAACCATCGGGGTTCATACATGGGATGATATAGAACTCACGGTGATCAACAAGGCTTTTTATTTTTGGGTTTAATGCATATTGTTCAGCCAGGTATTGCATAAAAAAAATCATACTTGCACCTGTGATTGCTTCCCGTGCATGTTGCAAACCAACATATAGTAAATCCGGTTCAGCACCTTCATCTGTAGCTACATTATCAGAAATTTTTATACACCAGATATCACGGTTTTCATGCGATTTACCAAGCGATGTTTTTGATACAAGTCCCGGATAGGTTGTTACCAATGCATCCATGGCTGCTTCCATTTCGGCAAAGCTGTAGTAACCTCCAAAAGTAGATTTCACTTCAAATGAAGCAGGTGTTGCAATAATATTTCCGATGGTTTTACCCGACTCTTCTATTGCTACTCTTCCAGCCTTGCGATTGGCATAATACTGTCTGTTAAGATTCCGCACCTCTTCATATGTATCATTAACCACAACCTTATACCTGGCGCCGGAAATGCGGAGTTTAGCCAATTCATTTGGGCTCAACTCAACAATAATTGCTTCTCCATCCTGTGCATAGTGATCAATTTCTAAAAGACTGATGATTTCTGCAAATTTTACTTTATCCTTAGGCGGAAAAATTTTAACTGTACTGAATTTTATTTGTGCATTAGTTATAAAAAAGAAACTTAATAACAAAAAAAGAAGGGCAACAAACTTTGAGAATGCTCTAAACATATTGAATTGGATTTTGGATAAAGGATTTGTTATTTAGAAATCAATAATTTGTGTGTGTAGATATTATAATTATTAATTGAAATTTTTACATAGAATAAACCATTGGGCAACGTTGATACTTCGTTTAAATTTATCTGATTTATACCCTGAATTAAATTTACAAACTGCCTGCAATATTCCTTTCCGTTAATATCAATTACCTGAATCATTGCTCTGCTTTGAAAAAGAGATACAAGATTTAATTTTGCAAAGTTTGAAGCCGGATTAGGTGCTATTGAAATGTTTTGTATTTGTTTAAATTCAACTTTTTCAGTTTTTGAAAACTGCCTGTTATTGCTTTTACTTAAAGTTAATATCCTGTAATATGAAACCGGGACAGATGGATTTTTATCTATATAACTGTAATTATATTTTTCTGAATTTGAAGTTGTGTATACAGTGCTCCAGGATATTGCATCAGCACTTCTCTGCAATTCAAGGGTAGAAATATCAGTATTGGTTTCAGATTCCCAATTTATTTCTGTACTTTTTTCATCAAGCTTTTTTACATTAAAATTTAATGAGCCCGGCAGAACTGCAGATACTGAAACGGGGTAATCTTCTACTTCGCCATCTTTAAAATAACCAGTAGTGCTGGAGGTAGTCATTCCATTACTTTGAGATGTGAGACGCAAACGTAAAAAAACAGTTGAGCCTACAGTTGCACTAACAAGTACATTAGACCAGCCGATTGTGACTGATTGTTGTAAACTGTTTGAGTTTACATTATAAGAAACACCTTCTGAAGATTGAAATATTCCATCGTTGTTTAAATCAATCCAACCTATTAAAGTAGCTTGTTGTCCTGTATTGTTAAATACACTTACATTAAATGAAAAACTGGTAACACCTGTACCAATTGACATGGAGCTGGTAATTCCATCTTCATCTGAACCATCTGCTGTTGCATTTGCAGAAGCAGTTTTCAACCATTCAATATCATGGGTTAAACCAAGTCTTATTCTGGGGTCTTTATCATGTGTAGCTGGTACTAATGAAGGATCAAATGTTGCAGGAGCATCACCATAATCAGTTTTTGGTTTGAATGCTTCT
>DAIOWB010000257.1:0-3972 GCA_036758725.1 Lacibacter sp. | reverse complement strand
AAGGAAGCATATCATCCATTGCTGCTTTTATATACAGGAAAAATAAAAAGCCTACTATTCCCACCAACATAACATTAGATGATAAAAAAAGAATCCTTGTTATTTCAGGACCAAATGCAGGGGGTAAAACAGTTACATTAAAAACAATCGGATTACTTCAATTAATGGTGCAGAGTGGTTTGCTTGTACCTGTTCATGCCGATAGTGTGTTTGGTATTTTTAAACAAATCATGATTCATATCGGAGATACACAAAGTATTGAATACGATCTCAGCACTTACAGCAGTCATTTGTTGCATATGAAACATTTTATGGAAACAGCTAATGGACGTACATTGTTTTTCATTGATGAATTGGGTAGTGGTAGTGATCCTAATTTAGGTGGAGCCTTTGCTGAAGTAATATTACAGGAGTTGGTAAAAAAGCATTCACTGGGAATTGTAACCACACATTATCTCAATTTAAAAGTGATGGCAAATCATACTCCCGGTATTATTAATGGAGCTATGAGTTTTGATGAAATGAGTTTAATGCCATTGTATAAACTCATCATTGGAAAACCCGGCAGCTCTTACACATTTGCAATAGCAGAAAGAATTGGGTTAGATAAAAAATTAATTGACCGTGCAAGAAGTTTAGTGGATGAAGATCATTTCAGGTTAGATAAATTACTGAACACAGCTGAAAGCGATCTCAGGCAAATTGAAAAGAAAGAAAAGGAATTGCATCGCCTGCTTAAAGAAAATGAGCAACTGAAGAAAGAAATGGAAAAGGTGCTTAATAAAGAAAAGCATGAACAGCAGGTTGAGTTATTAAAGCAACAAAATAAAGTTACTGAAGACCGGATTGCATATTTAAAAGACATGGACCGTAAATTAAAAGCCATTGTGCAGGAATGGAAACGTAGTGATAACAAACAGGAAGTAATGAAGCAGATCAATGCCTTATTGTTTAACCAGAAGCAAAAGCAGGTTGCTGAGAAAAAAGATAAAAAGCTGAATGAAAAATTCCTTGAAGTGGGCGGATCAATTAAGCCAGGTGATAAAGTAAAGATGATTAAAAACCGCCAGGTAGGTATTGTTAAAGAACTGAGAGGAAAAAATGCTGTAGTGCAGTTAGGAGCTATTCCAATAACCATCAGTTTAAATGATTTAGTTGTTGTTGTAGACAAAATAGAAGAAACTACATCAGAACTATAATAAATATTTTGCTCTTAAACCCTTTACAGGCGGCACTTTCAGCCGTCTTTGTTTTTATTTCAATACAAATTTTTGGGACAAATAACCTGTAACCGTACTTTTGCGCCGGAGAGATGGCAGAGCGGTCGAATGCGGCGGTCTTGAAAACCGTTGAGGTGCAAGCCTCCGGGGGTTCGAATCCCTCTCTCTCCGCCGGGTCCCATCAAAGTTCATCTTTGGTGGGATTTTTTTTAAATACATGAAGTATTTTTCGATTTAAAATGAACATAAGGATCTGCTCTTTTTTTCTTTAATTTACCACCCCAAACACTGATCATGAGAATTCAATTTTATTTACGCTTTTTTACTCAATACGGGCAAAGTTTATATATCACAGGCAATTGTTCCCAACTTGGAAATAACGATCAAACTACTGCTTTATCCATGCAATATTTAACCGATGAATTCTGGGTTGCAACTATTGAACTGGATAAAGACTTTGACGATGAGTTGCAATACAGTTATATACTTAAATCCGAAAATGCCGAAACCATTCAGGAGTGGGGCGATGACAGAATAATTGAAGTGAAAAAATTACCTGTTGAGGAACTTACAATGATTGATACCTGGAATCATGCCGGTGAAACAGAAAATTCATTTTATACAAAACCATTCAGAGAAGTATTACTTCCTAAGCATAAAAAGGCCAAACCAAAATCGCTTAAATCAGTAACACATATTTTTAAAGTAAAAGCACCTTTATTAAAATCAGATGAAGTGCTTTGTCTCAGCGGGAGTAATGATACGCTTAGAAATTGGAGTACTGCTGAACCAATTTTGATGGATTGTGAAGGCAACTGGTGGACTGCTAAGCTCAATTTTTCAAATGAAAGTTTCCCGGTTGCTTATAAATACGGGGTATTCAATACAAAAACAAAAACCTTTGTTGAATTTGAAAACAATAACAACCGTATTTTATATGATAGCTATGGGAAAAAGAAAATAAGCATTCTGCATGATGGCTTTGCCCAACTGCCCAATAGTACCTGGAAAGGTGCAGGAGTGGCCATTCCTGTCTTTAGTTTAAGAACTGAAAAAAGTGCAGGTGTGGGTGAATTTACTGATATACATGCATTGGTTGATTGGGCAAAACAAGTTGATTTAAAACTCATACAACTATTGCCGATTAACGATACAACTGCCACACATACCTGGAACGATTCTTATCCCTATGCTGCAATTTCAGCTTTTGCATTACATCCCATCTATTTAAATATTGAAACAGTAGCAGGTAATGCCAATCATCCTGTTGTAAAATCAATCAGCAAAAAGCAAAAAGAACTCAACGCATTAAGTGATGTTGACTATGAAGCAGTAATGAAATTAAAATGGAGTGCCATCACAGATTTATATACCGAGCAAAAAGAAGCGATGCATGATGATGTAGCTTACTTTGAATTTTTTAATGTAAACCGTCATTGGCTGGTTCCTTATGCAGCATTCAGTTATTTAAGAGATAAATATAAAACACCCGATTTCAGTAAATGGAAAATGCACAGTTCCTATACAGATGAAGCCATTCAGGATTTTGTTGCCCCCAATCAAAAGCATTATGATGAAATTGCTGTTTATTACTTTGTACAATTTCATTTGCATTTACAATTAAAAGAAGCAACAGAATATGCACATAAAAATCAAATTGTTTTAAAAGGTGATATTCCTATTGGGATTTACCGTAACAGTTGTGATGCATGGGTTGAACCTGAGTTGTATAATATGAGTATGCAGGCCGGTGCACCACCCGATGATTTTGCAGTGAAAGGGCAAAACTGGGGCTTCCCAACTTATAACTGGAACAAAATGGCTGATGATGGTTTTAGCTGGTGGCGCAAACGGTTTGAGCAAATGAGTGAATACTTTGATGCATTTCGTATTGATCATATACTTGGTTTCTTCCGCATATGGAGTATACCTATGCATGCCGTAGAAGGCATCATGGGTTATTTTGTTCCTGCAACTCCTGTACACATCAATGAGTTTGGACAAAAAGGTTTGTGGTTCGATTATCAGCGTTTATGCAAACCACATATTAATGATGCTGTGTTATCAGAATTAATGGGTGATACAGAAGTATTAAAACCTTATTTAAATCATATTGGCAATGGTTATTTTGATTTAAAGGAAGAGTTTAACACACAACGAAAAGTGGAAGCATATTTTCAACAACAGGAAATCAATGAGCTTAATGATCGCATCAAGCATGGTTTGTACGATCTTATCAGCAACGTTATTTTCTTTGAAGTGGAAGGAAGCCAGGCACAACAGTTTCATTTCCGCATCAGTATGAGTTCAACCATTTCATTTAAACATCTCGATGCTGATACAAAAACGAAACTGGAAGAATTATATGTCAATTATTTCTTCCGCAGACAAGATGAGTTTTGGAAGAAAGAAGCCTTAGCCAAACTTCCTTTCCTTAAACGATCAACAGACATGTTGGTGTGTGGTGAAGATTTAGGGATGGTGCCCGATTGTGTTCCCGATGTAATGAAACAATTAGGGATGCTTAGTTTAGAAATTCAACGAATGCCTAAAGATCCTAAAAAACAATTCTTTCATCCGGCCGATGCTCCATACTTAAGTGTGGTTACACCCAGTACACATGATATGAGTACCATCCGTGGATGGTGGGAAGAAGACAGAACGCTCTCTCAAAAGTTTTATAATAATGAATTAGGCCAACCGGGAACAGCTCCCTATTACTGTGAACCATGGATTGTAAAAAGTATCATCA
>DAIOWB010000256.1:0-3976 GCA_036758725.1 Lacibacter sp. | reverse complement strand
AAAAGCTTGATACCAAAAAATAAAAATAAAATTATTTATGGCTTATAAAAAAACAGAGCATTACGATGAACATGTTACATTGGGGTTGGCAACTAATTATAAAAATTCGTTATCACTTTTAGGTGAAGATGCGGAAAGAGAAGGCTTGCTTAAAACACCAGAACGTGTGGCAAAAGCAATGCAATACCTTACCCAGGGATATCAAATGGATGCAAAGCTGATATTAGAAAGTGCAAAGTTTCATGAAGAGGTAAGTGAGATGGTGATTGTAAAAGATATTGAACTTTATAGCATGTGTGAACATCATATGCTGCCATTTTTTGGGAAGGCGCATATAGCCTATATCCCTAACGGATGGATTACCGGGTTAAGTAAAATTGCAAGAGTGGTAGATGTATATTCAAGACGATTGCAGGTGCAGGAGCGTTTAACCACTCAAATACTGGAAGCAATAAAGGAATCGTTAAATCCTATGGGTGTGGCTGTTGTTATAGAAGCCCAGCATTTATGTATGATGATGCGTGGTGTACAAAAACAAAACAGTGTAACTACTACTTCTGCATTTTCCGGTGAGTTTCAGAAAGAAGCAACCAGGGCGGAGTTTATGAAATTAATATCAGGCAGGTTTAATTAACGAATTTGTTTATTATACATACAGTCTGTTGCATAAATTGCACCAGACTTTTTTATTTTTGATACCTAAATGATTTTTTATGAAACATGCATATGTATTTCCGGGGCAGGGATCGCAGTTCAGCGGAATGGGAAAAAATTTATATGATTCTAATACATCAGCAAAACGTTTGTTTGAAGAGGCAAATGAAATTTTAGGTTTCCGTATTTCAGATGTGATGTTTCATGGTACTGATGAAGATTTAAGGCAAACCAACGTTACACAACCTGCCATTTTTTTACATTCAATCATTGCGTTTAAAACTATTGAAAATGCACAACCACATATGGTAGCAGGTCATTCATTAGGTGAGTTTACCGCATTGGTAGCAAATGGAACATTGAGTTTTGAAGATGGATTGAGATTAGTAAGTGCAAGAGCAACTGCTATGCAACATGCCTGTGAACAGGAGCCCGGTACTATGGCTGCCGTACTTGCTTTAGATGATGCAAGGGTTGAAGAAATTTGTAACAGTATTGATGAAGTGGTTGTGGCGGCCAATTATAATTGCCCGGGTCAATTGGTAATAAGCGGAAGTAAGAAAGGCATTGATATAGCATGTGAACAAATGAAAGCTGCCGGTGCTAAAAGAGCATTGGTACTTCCTGTAGGTGGTGCATTTCATAGCCCGTTAATGATTCATGCAGAAGAAGAATTAGTTGCAGCTATTGAAAAAGCAGTTTTTTATAATGCAAGTTGCCCGGTATATCAAAACGTTGTGGCTAAAGCTGTATTAAGACCAGAAGAAATAAAAATGAATTTAATTCATCAATTAACTGGTCCGGTAAGATGGACACAAAGTGTACAAGCAATGATTGCTGATGGCGCCACTAAGTTTACTGAAGTTGGTCCGGGAAAAGTATTACAGGGCTTGATTTTAAAAATTAATAAAGAAATGATTGTGGAAGGAGTGAGTTGAAACCCCTAAATCCCCTGAAGGGGACTTTGAAGCATTCTAAAAAATTGATAGTACAAAAAATGCAACGGTGAATTATTCCGTTGCATTTTTTTATAAGATAAAGACTACTGATGATTAAAATACTAAAGTTGAAATGTGTTCTTATTAAGAGAAGTTTGGAGTGATATTGATACTGCAATTAATCCATTCTGAATCAAAGTTTGCATTGTATTTTTTATAAAAGTTGATTGCAGGTTCGTTCCACTCAAGCACCTGCCAGGCAATGCCGCTGAATTTTTTTTCTTTTGCTTCAACAATCAGTTGATCCATTAATAATTTTCCTATGCCTTTGCCTCTTGCCTCTTCAGTAACAAGAATATCTTCCAGGTACATACGCTGACCTTTCCAGGTTGAGTACCGGATGTAATACAAAGCAAAGCCTGAAATGAAACCATCTTCTTCTGCAACAAATGCATAGTAAACAGGGTTAGGTCCAAACCCACTTTCCTGGAAATGTTCTAAAGAAACCGTTACTTCTTCCGGCGCTTTTTCATAAACTGCCAACTCTGTTATCAGTTCCAATAAACGAGGGCAATCTTCTTTCACTGCTCTGCGAATTGTTATTCCCATTATAAATTTTTAATTATCAATTATTAATTTTTAAACCCCGGCCCCTTTACAAATCTTCCTGGCTTTGCACCGGTATGTTCACCATTTTTTAATACCTGTGTGCCATTTACAAAAACATGTATCATTCCTTCTGCATATTGATGTGGTTTATCAAACGTAGCATTATCTTTCACTTTTAATGGATCAAAAATGACTATGTCGGCAAAGTATCCCACTTTCAATTCACCACGGTTTTTAATTTTTAAATTTTCAGCCGGCAATTTAGAAAGTTTACGTATAGCTTCCTGCAGATTCAACAGTTTTTCATCACGACTGTATTTGCCCAGCACTCTTGCAAATGTTCCATAAGCCCTTGGATGTGCCATACTCTTTAAAAAAATTCCTTCGTTTGTATAGGAGCCTTCATCACTTCCAAAACTAACCCAGGGAATGGCCACCTGTTTTTTTACATTTTCTTCATTCATTAAAAAATAAATGCATTCAACCCTTGTACTGTCTTTAATAATGAGGTCCATTGCTGTTTCTTCAGGAGATTTGCCAAACTCCTTTGCCAGCTGCCCAAGTGTTTTGCCAATATATTTTTTTAAACTGTCCTGTTTAAACCCAACTACTAAAATATTTTCAGGTGTTCCAACGCCATAAAAGAAATTTTCCCACTTATCAGTTTTTGTGTTCATTTCTTTGATGAGCTTTTTACGGATGACAGGATCATGCAGCCTTTCCCAGAGTTTTCCAAACCCTCCGTCCTGTAATGTTGGGGGCATTGTGGCGGTTAACCCGGTTCCGCCTGCAGTGTAAGTATACATATCAGCTGTAACATTCAATCCTTCACGTCGTGCCCTTTCAATTCTTTTTATCACACTGTCCATTTTTTTCCAATTGTCTTTCCCGGCCGCTTTTAAGTGATAAACTTCTGCATGGATATTTGCTTCCCTTGCAATGGTAATGAGTTCTTCAATTGCTTCATGCAGTTTATCAGCTTCACTACGCATATGGCTGATGTAAGAGCCGCCATACTGCGAAGCTATTTTACATAATTCAACGAGTTCACTTGTTTTTGCAAAAAATGCAGGCGGATAAATTAATGAACTGCCTACTCCCATTGCTCCTTCTTCCATAGCCTGTTTTACCAATGCCCTCATGCTGTCTAATTCAGCAGCTGTTGGGTCACGGTTATCTTCTCCAATTACATACATACGTATAGTAGTAGCTCCAACAAAAGAAGCAACATTACAACTGATTCCATTATTTTCTAAAAAATGTAAATACTCACCTAAACTGTTCCATTTAATTTTGTATTGTATGTCGCCCTGTGATTCCTGTTGTTGTTTTTTTAGTTGTTCATTTAAAGGTCCCATACTCCAACCTTCTCCCATTACTTCAAGTGTTACACCTTGCCTGATATCACTTTGAGAACGGCCATCTTCAATTAATGATTCAGTAGCCCAGCTGAGCATATTAATAAAACCCGGGGCAACAGCATTACCCTTTGCATCTATTTCATTTTTGGATGATGTTTTAGAAAGATCACCAATGAAAGCAATAGTATCATTGATGATGCCTATATCAGCTTTATAAGGATCTCCGCCATTGCCATCATAAATCATTCCATTGCGGATAATGGTATTATATTGTTGATTTTGTTTGCAGGAAAAAATAAAAAATAAAAAACAAAGAAGGATAATTACATTTTTCATAAACACGTTTTTATTGCTGAACAAACTATTTAATCTTTATTTTTTTCTTGTTGCTTTAAATGTTCCGTTGGGTTGTAT
>DAIOWB010000255.1:0-3991 GCA_036758725.1 Lacibacter sp. | reverse complement strand
TCAGGCAGGAATGAATTTCAGCAATTTGGTGTGAGGAAAGGTGGAGCTATGGATTTGAATGCAGCGAAATATGCAAATATCTTAGTTGGAAATGATGAATCAGAAGTTGTAGTTGAGATCACACAATCTCCACATCGCTTTCACTTTTTGAGTGATACTGTTGTTGCATTTACAGGAGGCGGATTACTACCACAATTAAACAACACAATACTTCCGCTCTCTCAACCTGTGTTTATTCCGTCAAATTCTGTAGTTGAAATGAAAGAACAAATAACCGGCTTTCGTTTGTATATGAGTGTTGCAGGTGGTTTAAAGGCTGATCATTTTTTAAATAGTAACTCAACAGATTTATTAATTGAAGCAGGCGGCCACTATGGAAGAACACTAAAGAAAGAAGACCTGCTACAAATTAAAACGCCACAAACTTCCAACCAGAAAAATTTACTGGCAGTGTTACAGTCCGGAGCTTTGCTTAAATTAAACACAAATAAACCTGATTATCAGAATCAACTAATAAGAGTAATAAAGTCCATTGAATGGAATTATCTCAATGAATTGTCACAAAATAATTTTACTGCATTTCAGTATAAAATAAGTACTCAAAGTAACAGGATGGGTTATCGAGTAAAAGCTGATCTATTAACAACGAAAATTCCTTGTGAAATCATTTCATCGGCAGTAACAAAGGGAACCATTCAGTTAACTCCCTCAGGAGAAATGATTGTATTAATGGCCGATGCACAAACAGTTGGCGGTTATCCCCGCATTGCTCAGGTGATACAGGCAGATCTTTCTTTACTTGCACAAAAGAAACCCGGCGAAGAAATCAGGTTTCAACTGATCAGCATAGAGGAAGCAGAAGATTTATATTTGAAAGAAGTTGAACAGTTAAATTCAATTAGACAAACTTTAAATAAGTTCAGCCCCGTCTGACGCCCTCGTCAGACGGGAACACACTATTCATATGCAGATTGATCTCAATTGCGATTTAGGTGAAGGAATGCAAACAGATGAGCAGATTATTCCGCTCATCAGTTCGGCAAACATTGCATGTGGCTTTCATGCAGGTGATTCAATAACCATGAAACAGACTATTGCAAGTTGCATCCAACATCATGTATCAATAGGTGCACATCCATCGTGGCCCGACAAAATACATTTTGGCAGAAAGGAGATGCAACTTTCTTCTGCTGAATTATACAACATCATTTCAGAACAACTCAATATTATTTCTCAATTGATTCTTGAACAAGGTGGAAAATTAGCTCATGTAAAACCACATGGAGCATTGTATAATCAATCAGCAAAAGATCCATCCATTGCATTAACTATTGCAAAAGCTGTGAAAGATTTCGATGCTTCCCTCCTGCTATTTGGCTTAAGCGGAAGCTATTCAATTTCAGAAGCGGAAAAAATAGGCTTATTTACAATGAATGAAGTATTTGCCGACAGAACTTACCAGGATGACGGAAGTTTAACTCCACGTTCCCGGCCCAATGCATTAATTGATAATGAAGACATGGTAGTAAACCAGGCCATGCAAATGATTACTCAGCAAACAGTAACTACAACCAGTGGGAAAATAATTCCGATCATTGCAGATACAATTTGTTTGCATGGCGATGGGATCCATGCTGTGCATTTTGCAAAAGCTATTTCAACTGCATTAAAACAAGCCAACATTGTCATTAAAAAAAATTAACCGGACATTCTTAAGTGGCAAAGGTGCAGGCGCTGCATTCTTAATGGCCACTTCAGCTATTGGCCCGGGCTTTTTAACTCAAACCACTGTTTTTACACAACAACTCATGGCCAGTATGGGTTTTGTAATACTGGTTTCTGTAATCATTGATATTATCGCTCAACTCAACATCTGGCAAATACTTACAGCAAATAATAAAAGAGGCTCAGAACTGGCAAATGAAGTAATACCCGGAAGCGGACATGTATTAACCATACTCATTTGTTTTGGCGGTCTTGCGTTTAATATTGGCAATATTTCAGGTGCTGGCTTAGGAATAAATATTTTATTCCCAATCAGTGTTGAAGCCGGCAGCATCATCAGTGCTGTTATTGCCATTATCATTTTTCTGTTTAAAGACATAAGCAAGGCAATGGATTTTTTTGTAAAACTTCTGGGTATAGTAATGCTTGGACTAATGCTTTATGTTGTATTCTTTGCACAACCGCCGTTAGCTGAAGTTGTACACAGAACTTTTTTGCCATCATCAATCAACCTTACTTCTATTGTAACATTGGTTGGCGGTACAGTAGGTGGGTATATCACTTTTGCCGGTGCACATCGTTTACTGGAAGAGAAAACCATTTCTCATAACATGAAAGAAGTAAAACGTAGTGCAGTAAATGGAATTGTTCTTACAGCCTGCATGCGAATTTTATTATTTCTTGCAGTGCTTGGAGTACTTACAAAAGGATTTCAATTAGATGCATCTAACCCGGCAGCTTCTGTTTTTCAATCAGCATTGGGAACAATAGGATATAAACTTTTTGGTATTGTATTATGGAGTGCTTCCATTACATCGGTAGTTGGTTCGGCTTTTACTTCCATCACTTTTTTAAAAACACTGCATCCCTTTTTTAACAACAGGCAACGTATAAGCACCATTGTGTTTATTCTTATTTCAACAGGCATCTTTTTGTTTTGGGGTAAACCTATCGTCATTCTTGTTTTGGCTGGTGCAGTAAATGGTTTCATACTTCCTTTCTCTCTGGGTTTAATGTTATGGGTAATGATGAAACGGAAACTCAATCATTATAATCATCCGAAATGGTTGCTATGGAGTGGATGGATGGTTGTAATAGTCATGTTGTGGATGAGTGTAATTACTTTTGCAAAAGAAATTCCAAAATTATTTTAATGAATCAATCTGCCACACATAGCATGTACTTTTTAGCGCTGCTTTGTCCGGCTGAAATTGACAAAAAAGTGTACCAGTATAAACGATGGATGAGAGATCACTTTGGATGTATGGTTGCCATGAAAGCACCTGCACACATCACTCTCATTCCTCCTTTCTGGCTGCAACATGAATCTGAAAATAAATTAATTGAAACTTTACAGAATTTTACATCCAATACAAAACCAATAACAATTGAGTTAAATAATTTTTCACATTTCAGCAACAGAGTCATTTTTATAGCAATTAATGAAAATCATGAGTTGGGCAGTATGCGCAAACAAACTGAAGATCATTTCATTAAAGAGTTCCATACAATCATTAAACCCGATGACCGGCCTTTTCATCCGCATGTAACTATTGCAAACAGAGATATCAAACCCGCTGCTTTTATAAAAGCATGGCAACATTTTTCAAAAGAACAATTTCATGATGAGTTTCAAACCCAAACGGTTTCATTACTAAAACTCAGCCCCGGTAAATGGAATGTGATTTCAGAAAAAAATTGGTAATTCAATAGTAAAAAAGCTTAAAAAGAGCAGAACCCTTATAAGAGTTCGACCTCGCAGCCACTTCGCTGCGAGGCAAGTGCAACGAAGATGCCACATAGATTCACAGCTTAGTTAAAAAAACTTTATAATCGGTAAACCTTGTTTCACCAAAATCAATAACTTTCAATACTAAACAACTTGTCATGAGAAGATTCCTCTTTACACTTTTATCGCTTTTTCTTATTTATTCTTTAAGTGCACAAACAGTAAACCCACAGGATTCTGCGTGGATAAAAGATAATTATATTAAGAAAGAAATTTACATTCCAATGCGTGATGGAATTAAACTCTTTACATCTGTATACATTCCAAAAGATAACAGTGAAGCACATCCCATTTTAATGAACCGCACTCCTTATTCCTGTGCGCCCTACGGTGAAAATAATTACCGTACTTTCTGGAATAATCATTGGCGGTATTATATGCGCCGCAATTACATTATTGTAATACAGGATGTTCGTGGCCGCTGGATGAGTGAAGGTGAATTTATGGATGTGAGGCCTTTTAATCCAAATAAAAAAG
>DAIOWB010000254.1:2139-4010 GCA_036758725.1 Lacibacter sp. | reverse complement strand
AAGCAACAATGGAAGTAGTGCCTTATGTGGATGGCACTTTACTTTATGCCGGTGTTGAAGCAGGCAGTGCTGCTAAAGTAAATGATGTAATTGCCATTATTGGTAAAGCAGGAACAGATATCAGTGGATTGTTAGTATCATTGAAAAATCCTGTTGCAGGTTCAAAGTTGCCGGCTGCCGGTATCACGGCTCCTGAAACTTCATCAGTTTCTGTAGAAACTTCAACAACTGAATCAACAGTTTCAAACGAAAATGGCAGAGTAAAAGCTTCTCCGCTTGCTAAAAAAGTAGCTGCAGAAAAAGGAATTGATTTGCATGCGGTACAGGGAAGTGGTGATGGTGGAAGAATCATAAAAAAAGATATTGATAGCTATACGCCTACTTCTCAAACTTCGACTTCGCTCAGTCCGATAGCTAAAAGCGCTTCGACTCCGCTCAGCACTTTTACTCCGGGTGCAGGTGAAGGTTTTGTTGATACACCCAACAGCAGCATGCGTAAAACCATTGCCCGCCGCTTGGGTGAAAGTTTATTTACTGCTCCGCATTTTTATTTAACTATGGAACTGAACATGGATAATGCCATGGCAGCCCGTACTCAAATAAATGCAGTAAGCCCGGTTAAGATCTCGTTCCAGGATATGATGATTAAAGCATGTGCCATGGCGCTGCGTAAACATCCGGCAGTGAACAGTAGCTGGATGGGAGAATTTATACGTACATATAATCATATACATATAGGAAGCGCTGTGGCTGTTGAACAGGGGTTGATTGTTCCTGTGATCCGCTTTGCTGATCAGAAAAGTTTAAGCCAGATAGCAAGTGATGCCAATGTATTGTATGATAAAGCAAGAAGTGGAAAATTACAACCACAGGAATTTACCGGCAATACATTTACCATTTCTAATTTGGGTATGATGGATATTGAAGAGTTTACAGCCATTATTAATCCGCCAGACAGTTGCATATTGGCAGTAGGAAGAATTAAAGAAATTGTAGTAAAGAAAGCTGATGGAAGTTTTGGCACAACCAATGTTATGAAAGTAACATTGAGTTGCGATCACCGCAGTGTAGATGGTGCTGTAGGTGCTAGCTTCTTACAAACACTAAAGAAGTTTATTGAAAACCCGGTAACCATGCTGGTTTAAGTTTTTATATTTTATTATGAAACCCGTTACTTCAATTGTAACGGGTTTTTTATTTTCTTATTCTTAAATTACATAAATGAAAAGGCTTCTTGCTGTTTATATTTTGTTTAGTTCGGTCATCTATTCTCCGGCACAGGATCTATTATCTGTTACTGACAGTACTTCAGTAAATAAATCAACTAAGAATAAGTGCGACGTAAAACCAGTTGAATATATAATTCCGGCAGCCATGATCACTTATGGATTTGTTGCTTTAAAAAACAAGGGATTGATTCATTTGAATGAACAAATCAAACAAAACATCTGGGATAACAATCCGCACAAGAAAACAAACGTAGAAGATTATACCTGGGCTGTTCCTGCAGTGGCTGTATATGTATTAAATCTTTCAGGTATTAAAGGCAAACACAATTTTACTGACAGAACAATCCTGTATTTGATGAGCAATATCATTGCCAGTGCATTTGTTGTGCCAACAAAGAATATCACAAATGTATTACGTCCAGACAGTTCAAATACATTATCATTTCCATCGGGCCATACAACCCAGGCTTTTGTAGCTGCTGAATTCTTACGCAGGGAATACAAAGATGTTTCTCCCTGGTATGGAGTTGCCGGTTATGCCTTTGCTGCAACAACTGGATATTTAAGATTATATAATAACAAACATTGGCTGAGTGATGTAGTTGCCGGTGCAGGTGTTGGTATTCTTTCTGTACACGCTGC
>DAIOWB010000254.1:0-2039 GCA_036758725.1 Lacibacter sp. | reverse complement strand
TGTTCATGTTAAAGAAAAGCACCATACAGTTACTTCGTTTTCATTTCTCTTTTTTTCTGATGCCTGTTTATTTTTTTGCATTAACACAACTGGTGAACATTAACTGGACAAGAGCCATTTTAATATTTCTTATTCTTCATGTATTGGTTTATCCTTCAAGCAACGGGTATAATAGTTACATGGACAAAGATGAATCACCCATTGGTGGTTTAAAAAATCCACTGCTTCCAACCAAGCAATTATATGTTGTAACAGTTGCTATGGATTTGCTGGCGGTTGGTTTGGGTTTCATTATTAGCCCATGGTTTGCATTAGGAACAGTTCTTTATATTATTGCATCAAGATTGTATAGTTATCGTGGTGTGCGTTTAAAAAAATATCCGTTACTAGGATATCTTGTTGTGATAACGTTCCAGGGCGGTTTGGTTTTCTGGATGGTATATCATGGCAGTCATGAATTTTTAAAAACATCCTTGCCCGTTGCGCCCATGATTGCTGCCAGTTTATTAATAGGTGGTTTTTATCCGCTCACACAAATTTATCAGCATAAAGAAGATTTGGAAGATGGTGTAAAAACCATCAGCTATAAACTGGGCTATAAAAAAACATTCCTTTATTGTGCTCTTATTTATAGTTTGGCTATGCTGGTGCTTGGCTATGTATTTTTTTCATCCTTATTAATAAAAGAATTTTTTGTTTTACTCATCTTTTTTCTGCCCATTCTCGTTTATTTCTTTTGGTGGGCTGCCAAAGTATGGAAAACAGACACAGCAGCAAATTTTGGAAATACAATGAAGATGAACATTCTGGCCAGTATTTGTACAAACGCTGCATTTATCACAGTTTTAATTCTGAATCAAGTTGAGTAAGATCATCTCTATAGGCACTGCCGTTCCGGCATTCAAACATTCACAAAAAGAGATCCTTCAGTTTATGCAGCATGTATATGCATTAGATGCAGTTGAAAACAGGAAGCTGAAGTTTATGTACAATCTTTCCGGTATTGAAACACGTTATTCAGCCGTACCTGATTACAGCCACCAAATGAGTGAATGGAAATTTTATCCGCATAGTGAAAACCTGGAACCCTTTCCCAACCTGGAATTGCGGATGAGTTGGTATAACAAGTATGCCGCTCCTTTATCTGTTGATGCAATCCGCAATTGTATTGAGCATAAAATTGCCAGTAATGAAATAACCCATCTCATTACTGTTAGTTGTACAGGTATGAGTGCACCTGGTCTTGACCTACTGGTGATGGATATGATGGATCTTTCTAAAAACATTTACCGTACTTCCATCAACTTTATGGGATGTTATGCAGCCATTCATGCAATGAAGATTGCAGATTCAATTTGTAAAACTGAACGCAATGCAAAAGTGATGATTGTATGTACTGAACTCTGCACCTTGCATTTTCAAAAAGATGCAAGCCCTGATAATATTGCATCTACCTTATTATTTTCTGATGGCAGTGCAGCTGCATTAATTGTACATGATGATGATGAGCATACTGGATTGCACCTGGATAGTTTTTACAGTGAAATTATTCCTAAAGGAAAAAGAGATATGGCGTGGGAATTATCATCTACAGGTTTTTTAATGACTTTGAGTGGATATATTCCTGATTTAATTGAAGCTGATTTTGAACCTTTGGTGGGAAGGGCATTACAGCATGCAGGTGTTGAGCAAGATGAAATTTCAAAATGGTGTATACATCCCGGCGGCAAACGGATTGTTGATTCCATTCACAAAAGTTTAAAATTAAACAGCGGTGAATTAGAGCCGAGCTATCAGGTATTGAAAGATTATGGAAATATGTCGTCTCCTACTATCTTATTTGTATTAAAAGAAATCATGCAATCATTAAACAAAGAAAAGGAAGTTGTTTTTGGCGCTGCCTTTGGCCCCGGATTAACCATGGAAACTTTTGTAGCTTCATCCCATGCCTGATTTTTCAAAACGATCTTATCAGAAAGAATTGCTCGACAGTGATTCCATTCCGTTTGAAGACATCAAACAGAATATGAAAGAATTGG
>DAIOWB010000253.1:2041-4020 GCA_036758725.1 Lacibacter sp. | reverse complement strand
GCGCTTACCATTGCTCCAACAAATTGTGTGAGTGCATTAAACAATCGTTGTTGATTAATTTCTGTAGAACCAAATGCAGCTTTAAACTGTTGAGGATACCTGCTATCGTTTCTGAGTTTTACAAGTACATTAGTTATTGTTTCACCCATTTCAATATTGCTATTGATATGGGCGGCATATATCGTTTCAAGATTATTTGCTTTTCCATCCCAGCCAAAAGAAGATTGCCATGCAATATTGAAAATGCTCATTGCATTACGAATGCCATGTTCACCATTTATACCATGACTGAGATCATGATCATAAGTTCCAAATGCTGCAACTTGCTGGTGACAGGAAGCGCAGGAAATACTGCCGTCTTTTGATAACCGGCCATCGTAAAAAAGTCTTCTTCCTAATTCAAAACCTTCACTACTTATACTGTTCGTTTTAAAGAAAGATGTAGCTGGAAAATAGGAGGGTACCTTAATGGATAATGGAGTTAAACGTAATTTTTCTTTACGACAGCTTTCCATTGTCCATAAACAAAAAGACATGATTATAAGAAGCAATATGGTGATGCCGTTTTTTATCTTTTTGTTTTTAGTTGAATATTAAAAAATGCAAATCAATAATCATTCAATTTTATTTTCTTTCTTGATTGTTTGTGTTCTGATAGTTTCTTTTTTGATTCTATTCTTTTTTCCTTTGCAGCTTTTGACGGTTTAGTTGCAATCCTGGCTTTTTTTACAGTTAATGCTGAAGAAATTAAATGGTTGATTTTTTCAATCACTTCCATTTTATTTGCCTGCTGGCTCCGATGTACCTGGCTTTTTACAATCAATACACCTTCTTTGTTAACACGGTTTTTGAGTTTGGATAAAAGAAGTTGTTTCTCATCGTCATTCACAAGTACGGATGCTTCAATATTCCAATAACCCATCACCATCGTTTCAACCTTATTTACATTCTGGCCCCCTGCTCCACCACTTCTGGCTGTTTGAAATTGTATTTCACTGCTCACATCTTTTATCATACCTAACCCGAAGCTTTGTATTTTCGGGATTGAAAATTACTAAATAAGATTTGAAACATGCGGGCAGTTATACAAAGAGTACAACATGCATCTGTTAAAGTTGATGGAAATATAACCGGCAGTATTAATAAAGGATTATTGGTTTTACTGGGTATTGAGGATGCAGATCAACAGGAGGATATAGAATGGTTAAGCAATAAAATTGTGAACCTGCGGATTTTTGACGATGAACAAGCTGTTATGAATTTATCAGTGAAAGATGTAGGAGGTGAAATATTATTAGTAAGCCAGTTTACATTGCATGCATCAACCAAAAAAGGAAACAGGCCCTCATACATTAAGGCAAGCAAACCCGATTTTGCTGTACCCATGTATGAAAAAATGATCATTCAATTGGAGGCAGAATTAAGCAAGAAAGTAAAAACAGGCATATTTGGAGCAGATATGAAAGTAGAACTGCTCAACGACGGACCTGTAACAATAGTGATAGATAGTAAGAATAAGGAGTGATAATTAGTTAATTGAAAATTGATAATTGTTATGGAAACAGAAATTACTTTAAAAGAAGCGCAAGCGAAAGTTGATGAGTGGATCAAAACAGTTGGAGTCCGGTATTTCAATGAGCTTACCAACCTCGGAATTTTAATGGAAGAAGTAGGGGAATTATCAAGATTAATGGTGCGGAAATATGGCGAACAATCGTATAAAGAAAGTGATAAAGGAAAAGAAATAGGAGATGAAATGGCAGATGTACTTTGGGTTCTTATTTGCCTGGCCAACCAAACCGGAGTTGATTTAACACAGGCACTGCAAAAAAACTTCGAAAAGAAGAATATCCGTGATGCAAACCGGCATAAAGAAAATGAAAAATTGAAATAGAGATTAACGTTTATCAGTTCTTTCCTTTAGCCTGTAACACTTATCTTTGCACACTTTCAAACAATGTGATCATGGCTAACGAAAA
>DAIOWB010000253.1:0-1941 GCA_036758725.1 Lacibacter sp. | reverse complement strand
CATGTTGATAGTTTCAGTGATCCGATGATTGATAATAAAGACAGTAAAAAGCGTTATCGGGTAGATCATTTAATTGAAGCTTTTGCAGAAAAATTATCAGCTTCTGAATCTGCAGCGTTAATTGCACAAATGGAGCAATTGCTTGCAGCAGATGATTTTGTTGGCATTAAATCACTGATTGATGAAAATAAGATCAAATGTTCTGTAAGCGGCACCAGTAACTGGACAGAAGTACGCCAGTTTAACCTTATGTTTAAGACTGAATTTGGCGCAGTAGCAAGCGACAATCCTGATGATAATATTGTGTATTTACGCCCCGAAACCGCACAAGGTATTTTTGTAAACTTCCTCAATGTTCAAAAAAGCGGAAGAATGAAAATTCCTTTTGGAATTGCACAAACTGGTAAAGCTTTTCGTAATGAAATTGTCGCCCGCCAGTTTATATTCCGTATGCGTGAATTTGAACAGATGGAAATGCAGTTTTTTGTTCGTCCAGGTACTGAAATGGAATGGTATGCTTACTGGAAAGAAACAAGAATGAAATGGCATCAGGAATTAGGATTGCCTGTAGATAAATTGCGTTTTCATGATCATATAAAACTGGCACATTATGCAAATGCAGCAGTAGATATAGAATATGAGTTTCCTTTTGGCTGGAAAGAATTGGAAGGTATCCACTCAAGAACAGACTATGATCTTCGCAGGCACCAGGAGTTTAGCAAAAAGAAAATGCAGTATTTTGATACGGAGATCAATCAAAACTATGTTCCTTATGTTGTTGAGACCTCTGTTGGGTTAGATCGCTTGTTTTTAACCATTCTCAGCAATGCTTATCATGAAGAAGTAGTACCAACATCTGAAGAAGGAAAGACAGATACAAGAACAGTGTTAAAAATACCGGCAAAAATTGCCCCCGTTAAACTGGCTGTTTTACCGCTTGTAAAAAAGGAAGGATTGCCTGAGATTGCCCGTGCTTTAGTAAGTGATTGTAAGAACAATTTTCATTGCCAATACGATGAGAAAGACAGTATAGGCAAGCGTTACCGCAGGCAAGATGCCATAGGAACTCCTTTTTGTGTAACAGTAGATCATCAAACTAAAGAAGACGGGATGGTAACCATCCGTTACAGGGATACACTTAAACAGGAGCGTATTTTGGTTGAAAGTGTAAAAGATTTTATATTAAAAAGTATTGTATAATTGAATTAAGTAGAGTATTTTGCCCTCAGAAATCGCCTACTACTCAAAATTAAACCTGAAACTGAGTTCTGACAGTACTGATGGCAGGTAAGTATTGTAAAACAATTAATTAAAACCAAAATGAGCTTAACGAATTTAACCCTTGAAATACATATTGCTATCCTCGCAGCTTTTTCAATATTGCTCCTTGTAATTGGCTATTTATTTGGAAAGAAAAAAATACGTTCAAAAGATACCCGTATTATTGAACTCGAAGAAGAAATGCTGAAAGCTCATGATGAAATATTGCATTTTGCAAAAACAAACAAGCAATTAGCAGAAACACTGGAGAAAGCAAAAATTCCTTTCCCCATTTTGCCATCTACCAGAATTGAAGAAGAAGGAGATGAAAAAGTTCGTAAAATTCCTTTAGGAAAAATTGGATAAAAAATTTAAAATCATATATAAAAAGGGAACAATATTCATTGTTCCCTTTTTTATTTTTCAAATAGATTGATACGCTATTTAATAAATTTCATTCTGTAAACATCTTTACCAGATTCATCAGTTATTTCAAGGAAATAAATTCCTGATGCCAGATGTTGAATATTTATTCTGGTATCCTGGTATGAATAAAGATGATTATCAATTACCTGACCGGCACTATTCATCAACTTTACATTCATTTTATTAATGTTCTGTTTATTGCCTGCAAGAATCATTAAACTGTTTCCGGAATGATTGAGTACTTCCTTAACAAAC
>DAIOWB010000252.1:2682-4025 GCA_036758725.1 Lacibacter sp. | reverse complement strand
ACAGGAATTTTTCTATAAATCTGAACAATGGTCTATTGCAGAAAACCTTGAACACTTGTCACTCACTTTGCACAAAAGCTGGCTGGCCGTAATGATGCCTAAAATATTTCTGAAATTAAAATTTGGCAAACCTGTAAGAGAATCTTTTATGTTTGAAGACTTTAACCAGTTGTATCATCAAAAGCTGGAAGAAGGTTACGAATTAGATAAAAAGTATGAGCCAGTTGTAAAACCCGGCAAAGGAGTAAAAGAAAAGTTAATTGCCCGTTTTGAAACTATGAGTACCCGTTATTTGGATCAGCTGAAATATTACTGGGAAGAAGAAAATATTGATTTATACCAGGTACCCCATCCTCTGTTGGGCATGATATCTATAAGAGAACTTGTTTATTTCAACATCATCCACAACACACTTCACTACAAAACCATGCGTATGAGAAAAAGTGAAGCCGTTGAGTTTTCTGTTTACGATTAAGTTGCAGCAATTACCTTTGCGCCGTTATGCTGCAATACTTTATTAATGCAAACGGCCAAACGCTGGCCATTGAGAAACCGGTAGAAGGTTCGTGGGTAAATATTGTTCCGCCACTTAAACAGGAAGAGTTTACAGAAATTTCTGATGCGCTTAATATCCCTCTTGATTTTCTTTCAGATTCACTGGATATTGATGAACGTTCACGCTATGAAGTGGAAGATAATGTAAAGCTCATTGTAATTAAAACGCCTGCAGAAAATAATTCGTTTAACGACAGTGATGCGTTTTATATTACCATCCCGATCTGTATTATTTTAACCCATCACCAGATTGTTACGGTTAATTCATTTGATAACGGCGCCATTAAAAAATTCCTGAACACGTTTCAAAACAGGCATCCCGATAAGAAAAACCTGATGGTGCTTAAAATATTTGAAAAGGTTGTTCAAAATTTTCTTGAATACCTGAAGGAAATCAATCATCGCAGAAACCTGCTTGAGCAAAAGCTGTATGATGCCAACAGAAATGAAGAGTTGCTCGATTTAATGCGTATACAAAAAAGCCTTGTTTATTTTGTAACTGCATTACGTAGTAATGAAATCCTGTTAATGAAATTACAGCGTACCCATTTCCTTGGCTTAAGTGATGAAGAGGAAGAAATTTTACAGGATATGATTGTAGATACCAGCCAGGCACTTGAAATGGCAAATATTTATACAAACATCCTAAGCTCTACCATGGATGCATTTGCCAGCATTATCAGCAATAACCAGAACCAGACTATGAAACGGTTAACATCCATAACCATTATGTTGCAATTGCCCACATTGGTAGCAAGTATTTATGGTATGAATGTTCCCATACCAGG
>DAIOWB010000252.1:0-2582 GCA_036758725.1 Lacibacter sp. | reverse complement strand
AGAGTATACGGAATTATTATAACAGATGATAAGCAGGTTTTGGTGAGTGATGAATTTATCCGTGGTGCTTACATCACCAAATTCCCCGGTGGCGGATTAGAATTGGGCGAAGGAACAAGAGATTGTTTAAAACGGGAAATGAAAGAGGAGTTGAATCTTGAAGTTGAAATTGGTGATCATATTTATACAACAGATTTTTATCAGCAAAGTGCATTTAACCCGGCACATCAGATTATCTCCATCTATTATTTTGTTCATCCGCTAGAACCGATTGCAGTTAATTTTAAAGACACTCTTTTTGATTTTGAACCACACCAGATTGCCGATCCTAACGGTGAATCGGAAGTGTTCCGTTTAATTAACTGGAATGAATTCAATGAGGAGGCTGTTACATTACCCATTGATAAAGTGGTTGTAACTATGTTGAAGGAAAAGTTTTAATTATTCATCCATCATTGCTGCTAATTTCATGTCAGCAGCCAGTTTTGCACCCAGGTACTTTTCAATAAGATGGTGTATAAAATAAATAACCGGTGTTAAAACAATAGCCACTATAAATTTATAAATATAATTAACTATACCAACGGCAATAAATAAGTTGAAGGGCCACACAAAATCAGTGCCCTGCTGGTTAACACGGGTACCAATATAAAATGCAATAAATAAAACCACAAAACTATCAATGAACTGAGAAATTAATGTAGAACCTGTAGCTCTTAACCAGATATTTTTCTCCCCTGTTGCCTTTTTTATTTTATGAAAAACAAAAACATCAATCAATTGCCCAAGGATAAAAGCGGTTAACGAACCAATGATAATAAATCCGCCCTGGCCCAATACGCTGTTGTATGCCTTTTCCATATCAGGTACCCCACTACCCTGTTTACTTGTAATAAAAAAATCAGCAGGCACTAATTTCATGGCAAATATGAAAATGATAAAAGCAAAAGCAATTAATCCCGCTGTTAACCAGGAAAGAAATTTTACACCACGCATACCATAATACTCATTAATGATATCTGTCATGATAAATACCACAGGCCAAAGGAGCACACCTGCTGTAAGGTTTACCGACAAAACATTTCCAAACAATTTTAAATCCAGTGGAGAAAAGCCCAGTGTTTTTTCCAATGAAAATATTTTTACACCAATAATTTCGGCTATTAAAGCATTGGCAATAAAAAACCCACCCAGTACAATAAATAGTTTTGTTGATTTGTCTTTAATGATCAAATGAATCATAATACAAGATAAATAAATTGGTAAAGAATGAAATCTAAAATGTTTTACTTCACTTATAACCCTTTTTCTGATAGATGGTTCAACTTCTGTTCTGTAAAAAATCAGATTTTAAACAGAATGAGAGCCCGTTTATTTATTTTATGCCCGATCCGTTAAAATTGTGTTCAATCCCCCAAAATACCATTATTTTGCCTCACAGAAACTGAAAATATACACACATGAAATTTGATTTTAAGAAGCTTATCCCTCATGCAATTGCAATGGTTATTTTCTTATTGGTTGCTCTTATTTATTGCAAACCGGCCTTTGAAGGAAAAGTATTGAATGCACATGATAACTTAGGTTGGAAAGGAATGGCGCAACAATCTATTGAAGGCAAAGAAAAATATGGCCGCATTCCTTTATGGACAAACAGTTTGTTTGGCGGTATGCCAGGTTACCAGGTTGCCATGGAAGGAAGTCATAAAGTTTCTTTTCATTATGTAAGTTCTCTACTCACATTAAGCTTACCTAAACCAGCAAACTTCTTTTTTCTTGCCTGTTTAAGTTTTTATCTGCTTGCTTTGGTATTAGGCATTAATCCCTGGATTGCTATACTTGGAGCTATTTCATATGCATATTCCACTTACGATCCTATTATCATCAGTGCAGGTCATGATACAAAAATGCTTGCACTGGGTTATGCTCCGTTAATTGTTGCCGGACTTATTTTATTGTTTAAGAAAAGCTGGTGGTTAGGCAGTGCAGCTTTAGCAACAGGATTTACTTTACAACTCAGTACCAGTCATATCCAGATAGTTTATTACACATTAATCATTCTTGCAGCTATCAGTATTGGTTTTTTAATTGATAGTTTTAAAAAGAAAGAATTGGGTGCTGCTATGAAAAGTATTGCTATAGCTGCCATCATTGGGGTTATTTCATTTGGCAGTAACGCTGTTATCACTTTTACAAACTGGGATTACAGCAAAGAAAGTATGCGTGGTGGTGTAAGTGAATTAAAAGAAACAAAAGATAAAAATACAACAGCAGGCGGGTTAGATAAAGACTATGCGTTTAAGTATAGTGTGGGAATTGCAGAAACCTTTACCCTTTTTGTTCCCGGTATTTATGGAGGCAGTAATGGTGGCAATGAATATAAAACTTCAAAGTTTGCAGATAAGTTAGTGGAAGTTGGTTATCCTGAAGATCAGGCATTGCAATATGCAAATGGCATTTCTTATTGGGGAGAACAGCAACCTACTTCTGGTCCGGTTTATTTTGGAGCAGTGATTATGATGCTCTTCTTGTTTGCAATTATTTTTGAAAAAGGCTGGTTAAAGTGGGGTTTACTTGCTGCC
>DAIOWB010000251.1:0-4046 GCA_036758725.1 Lacibacter sp. | reverse complement strand
TTGTTGAAGAAGGTAAACTCATTAATAAAATTAAAGTTACTCCCAAACGAAAATATGAACCTTGTTTCAGCGGGTATATTCATATTGTTGAAGATGAATGGCGCATACATAGTATAGAATTGATGTTAACCAAAGAGAACCAGATGAACTTTGCTGATACCATCCGTATTGAACAGTTGTATCAAATGCTGGGCGTTGATCAGTGGGTTGTTCAAAACCAGGTTATTTACCCGGCTGTAAAATTTTTTGGTTTTGATGCCTATGGTAGTTTTGTAAATGTGTACCGCAATTTTAATATTGAACCTAAGTTTGAAAAAAAATATTTCAACAACACAATTCTGAAATATGAGCAGGGTAGTAATAAGAAACCAATTACTTACTGGGATAGCATTCGTCCAATTCCATTAACAAATTTGGAACAACGGGATTATGTTAAAAAAGACAGCCTTGAAAAGTTAAGAAAAGATCCGGCCTATCTCGATTCATTAGACAGGATCAACAATAAAATTAAAATCAGTAATATTTTATACTCTGGTAAAACTTTCAACCGTGAAAAAAGGAAAATGTATTTTACTACTCCCTCATTAGTGCAGAGCATCAGTTTTACTACAGTTGAAGGATTTGCAGTTGATCTGCCATTTAGTTTACGAAAAGATTTTACTGATCGAAAAAGTTTAACCATTATTCCACACCTGCGTTATGGGTTTAGTAATGAGCAATTAAATGCATGGGGAACTGTTCGTTATAATTTTGGCGAAAAATATTTTTCAAATATTTCAGTAAGTGGCGGAAAAAGAATTTATCAATTAAATAACGATAATCCTGTTGGATCACTTCAAAATACAATTGCCAGTTTAGTTTATAAAAATAATTTTATGAAATTGTATACTGCTAATTATGGCCGTATCAGTTTCAGTAAAGGTGTTGGAAGTGGGTTCACCGTTTTTGGTAATATGCAATTCCAGGACCGAATACCAATGGAAAACACCACTGATTATAGTTGGATAAAAAAATCTACAAAGAATTACACACCCAATTATCCTGTTGAAATCAGTACTAATAATTTTATACGCCACCAGGCATCTATATTAACTCTCGGTATCATAATACAACCAAAGTCAAGATATATTGAATTTCCCGACAGGACAATCAATATTGGATCTAGTTGGCCAACCTTTAATTTACAATACACAAAAGGAATCAGGAATTTATTTGGAAGTGATATTGACTATGATAAATGGCAGTTAACAGTAAGAGATAATCTGAACTTAAAATTATACGGACGATTTAATTATCGTATTCAAACAGGAGGTTTTATTCGTTCAAATGAGGTGCGAATTCAGGATTTAAAACATTTTCCCGGTAACCGTTTACTGGGTGCGGAAGATTATATGACAACTTTTCAATTGCCGCAATATTACCAATACAGTAATGCAGATAAGATTTTCGGGTCTGTATTTGCCGAACATCATTTCAATGGGTTTATAACAAATAAAATTCCCGGTATAAAAAAACTTAACTGGAACCTGGTTGCCGGAGCCAGTGCTTTGTGGTTGCAAAAAAGAACCTATGCAGAGTGGCATATAGGTTTGGAAAATATATTTCGTTTTATTCGTTTAGATATTGTTACAGGCTATCAGCAAGGTCAATCACCACGTTATGATTTAAGGGTGGGGACATCATTTAATTTCGGAAACATTGAGGATTAAAAAGAAGCGACTGGTAAAGGTGAAAATAAATTCATGCATCCATTCCAATTCTAAATTCTGAATTCTTGTTTCTCTTCTTTCTTATCTTTGCCCCGCTTTAGAATTTTGCCCAACCTGCAATTGGGGTTCTTAAGTTGATTGATAGAATTAAAATTCAAACAAGATGGCTATATTACACAACCGCATCTCCCGAAAGGAGTTGAAAGAACGTATTTTAAAAGATCCCACACCCCGTACTACTATTTCATTCTATTGTTATTTTAAAATTGATGAACCTGCCGTTTTTCGTGATACACTGTATAAAGAATTTTCTGCTTTAGGTGTTTATGGCAGAATTTATTTAGCCCAGGAAGGTATTAATGCGCAGATCAGTGTTCCTTCAGAAAATTTTGAAGCTTTTAAAACCTATTTATATTCCATTGAACCTCTAAACGGATTGCGTTTAAATGTTGCTGTGGACGATGTTGCCCGCCCCGATAATTTCGCTGGTAAAAGTTTTTATGTACTTGATATAAAAGTTCGAAAAAAAATTGTAGCTGATGGTATACAGGATCCTGAATTTGATATGGCTAACCGTGGACGTTATGTAAATGCAGAACAGTTCAATCAACTTACCAATGATCCCAACACTGTAGTGATTGATATGCGGAATCATTATGAGTATGAAGTAGGGCATTTTGAAAAAGCTATTGAAGTGCCAAGCGATACCTTCCGTGAGCAATTGCCCATGGCAGTAGAAATGATGGAAGAAGATAAAAACAAAAACATCATCATGTATTGTACAGGCGGCATCCGTTGTGAAAAAGCAAGTGCATACATGTTACACCGTGGATTTAAAAATGTTTTTCATTTGGAAGGTGGCATTATTAATTATGTAAACCAGGCAAAAGAAAAAGGAATTGAAAATAAATTTCACGGAAAGAATTTTGTATTTGATCAGAGATTGGGCGAACGGGTAACGGAAGAAATTATTTCAAACTGTCATCAGTGTGGTAAACCAGCAGATACTCATGTAAACTGTGTGAATGATGCCTGTCACTTGTTGTTTATCCAATGTGATGAATGCAAAGAAAAAATGGAAGGTACCTGCAGTAAAGAATGTCTCGATTTTATTCATTTACCTGAAGAAGAACAAAAACGATTACGTAGTGGAATTGATAAAGGAAGAAATGTATTTAATAAAGCGAAGGAAAGATTGAAAGGGTTGAAAGCTGATTAAACTTTGCCAAAGTTGTGTACATTCTTTTTAATTCCTCAAACTTTGCTATTTACGGAAGTAATTAATTGAATTTGTTACTTATCGGGGACGCTAACAAATGCTAAAGGCATCAACTAAACCACTCACAAAATTTTTTCAAATCAACATTACCACCCGATAATATAATCCCTACTTTTTTACTGGCAAACAGTTCTTTGTTTTTCAGTAAAGCAGCAAACGGAACTACGCAACTCGGTTCAACAATGATTTTCATGCGTTCATAAACCAGTTTTAAAGCTGCAATTATTTCTTCATCGCTTACAGTTAAAATATCTGTTACATATTGATGAATGATAGGGAAGGTGATGTCTCCCAGCTTGGTTAATAAACCATCAGCAATGGTATTAATATAAGGAGCTGCTTCAATCTTTCCATTCTTTAATGATAATACAGCATCGGCTGCGCCTTCAGGTTCGCCTGCATAAACTTTTGTTGCTGAAGAAAAATAATGAGCGCTTAATAAAGTGCCACTCTACAAACCTCCGCCCCCGACAGGGGCAAGTATAAAATCAAGTCCGGGTATTTCTTCAATTAATTCTTTTGCACAGGTAGCCTGCCCTGTTATTACACGTTCATCGTTGTAAGGATGTATGAATTCAGCTCCGGTGTTATCAACAATAGTTTGCAATGCCGTTTCTCTTGCCTGTTGATTAGGTTCACAGAAAGTTATTTCAGCTCCATAACCTTTTACAGCTTCTACTTTTACCTGAGGTGAAGTATTGGGCATTACAATAAACGCTTTAGTACCTACCTGTCTTGCAGCATAGGCAATTGCCTGTGCATGATTGCCTGATGAGTGTGTTGCAATTCCATTCTTTAATTTTTCTTCTGGCAATGTTAAAACAGCATTCATTGCTCCCCGAATTTTAAATGCGCCTATCTTTTGAAAATTCTCACATTTAAAAAACAATTCAGCACCTGAAAACTGATTCAGTGTTAAAGAAGTGAGCACAGGTGTTTTATGAATGAATGGTTTTATCCGTTCATGTGCCTGTTCAATTTGTTCTTTGGTAATGGGCATACATTTAATAAATACAGTAATGAAAATATTTTATAAAAGCCGGGAAGACGGGGAGATG
>DAIOWB010000250.1:0-4053 GCA_036758725.1 Lacibacter sp. | reverse complement strand
AATTTATCTTTCCAGCTTTTTGTAAGCCATGCATCTTTAATTAATAACCACAGGTGCATGAAATTGATCTTTATAGGATTCCAGGTCTGTACAGGTCTTGTAATTCCATATACCGGCGGTTTATCAGCAAGTTCTTCCTGGAAAGTGCCAAACAGTTTATCCCATATAATAAATATCTGAGAATAATTTTTATCAATGTATTCAGGATTAATAGCATGGTGAACACGATGATGCGATGGAGTAACAATGATCTTTTCTAAAAATCCCATCTTTCCGATATGTTGAGTATGGTACCAGAACTGGGCAAACAATTGAATAGGTGCAACAACAGCAATTACCATGGCTGGTACACCCAATAATGCAGCAGGCAATAAAAAGATGGTAAAGATTTTGAATACAACAGAAATACTTTGTCGCAATGCACAGGCAAGGTTAAATTCTTCACTGCTGTGATGAATGATATGAGCGTTCCAGAAGAAATTATACGTATGATCAATACGATGGCCCCAATAGCCAGCAAAATCAAGCGCTACAAAAGCAATGATATAAGTTAAAATGCTGTTTTGAATATGAACAATGGCAATTTTATCAACCAGCCAGCTGTAACTGATAATGGCAATACTTAAGCCTAACACATCTTTTGTAACATTGGTAATACCACTGCTCAGGCTTGAGATCATATCCATATTACGTACCGTATCTTTTCCTTTCACAACCCCATAGAATTTTTCCAGCAATACCAATAAAAGGAAGGCCGGCATAGCAATCAATAATATTTTTCCGTAAGTTTCCATATATAACAAACTTGCTCAAAAATACAAAATCTGATTTATGATACGATTACTGATTTCTTTTCTGCTACTATTTTCCGGAGTTTCTTCAATATATGCCCAAACTACTGGAGCAGAAAAAATAGCAGCATTTAAAAAGCAGAAGCAACTTCTGCAACAATCGCCATTTAAACACATAGAGTGGAGATTAATGGGCCCGGATAACAGAAGCGGACGATGTACCGATGTTTGGGGAATAACCGGTAATCCCAAAATTCTGTATGCTTCTTTTGCAACCGGTGGTTTCTGGAAAAGCGAAGATGCCGGCAATACATGGATTCCTTTATTTGATAAAGAAGCTACACAATCAATTGGAAATTTTGCATTAGCACCATCTAACCCCGATATTATTTATGTAGGTACAGGCGAAGCAAATATTTTCCGTGCATCATTACCTGGTATTGGAATGTACAAATCAACCAATGCAGGAAAAACATTTACACATATTGGCTTAGAAAATACAGGAACCATTGCAAGAGTTGTTGTACATCCCAAAAATGCAAACATTGTTTATGTTGCTGCAAGTGGCAATGAATGGACGTATAACAAAGATCGGGGCGTATATCAATCTATTGATGGAGGAAAAACATGGAAAAATATTTTATTTGAAAGTGAAAAAAGCGGATGTATTGATCTGGTAATGGATCCCTCAGATCCCAATACATTATATGCCAGCATGTGGAACCGTATAAGGAAAAGATATAGTGATCCTATGCCTGAAGATGGTGATTACATTTATAAAACAACCGATGCCGGCAAAACCTGGAAGAAAATTGTAACAGGATTGCCCGATACAAAAATGACAGGAAGAATTGGTTTGGCAGTTTCTCATTCAAACCCAAATGTATTATATGCATTTATTGATGATCATACAATTAAAAGAGATCCTAAACCCGGCGAAACAGATAGTTATGAAAGAAAAGTTCAGAAAGTGGTGATTGGTGGAGTAATTTATAGAAGTAGTAATAAAGGAGAAAGCTGGGAAAAGATGGGTGAAGTACATGATTTCTTTAAGCCTTTCTCCGGCACCTATGGTTGGGTGTTTGGACAGATACGTGTTCATCCAAAAAATGAAAACCGCATTTATGCATTCGGTGTTCAAAAGGGAATTAGTGAAGATGCAGGCAAAACATGGAAAGCATGGGAACCTGCTGATACAACCGGTGATTGGACGCATGGCGACAATCATGCCATGTGGATAGATGAAGAAAATCCCGATAGAATGATTGTAGGGAACGATGGTGGTGTAACACTTACCTATAATGGCGGAATAAAATGGAAAAACTTTTTTGATAAAATTCCAACAACACAATTTTATACGCTTGCTTACGATATGCAAACAGCATTTAATGTATTTGGTTCAGTGCAGGATGAAGGAACCATGAGTGGTAATATCAATAATACATTTGGAAAGCCTCAAGATACTTTGCTTAAGAAGTGGGATTATGCACCTGGTGGTGAAGGAACACAAATTGCAGTTGATCCGGTGAATACAAATATTGTTTATTCTTCAACTTACTACGGCCGCTTAATGAAAACAGATATGAGTAAAGATGAAAAAGAAGCTGTAACACGTTTTAGTTTATTTGATGTTGGACGAATAGATTCTTTACGTGGTGAATGGCTGGCAGGAACAATCATGAGTAAGTTTAATAACAAAGTGATTTATCATGGTCTGCAACATCTCTATAAAACGGAAGATGCCGGTGAAACCTGGAAACGGATTAGTGATGATCTTTCATATAACAATAAAAGCAGAATGGGTGTGTATCCTTACTTAATTTATCACCAGGCAATAACAGCAATTGCCGAAGGAGATAAACCCGGAATTTTATACAGCGGAACTGATGACGGTCGTATATGGATTACAACAAATGATGGAACTAACTGGAAAGAAATTACCAAAGGCTTACCATTTAATAAACATGTAGCAAAAATTGTTGCTTCAAAATATAAAGCATCGAAAGTTTATGTGGTATTGAATGATCGTCGCACAGATAATCACACAGTGTATATGTATGTTAGTGAAGATTATGGTTCAACATGGAAATCAATTTCATCAAACCTGCCTGCTTCGCCGGCAAATGTAATTGCTGAACATCCTGATAATGCCAATGTATTATTCTGTGGTACCGACTTTGGTATTTATATGAGTAAAAATGCCGGTAAGAGTTGGATTGCGTTGAATGGAAACATTCCTGCATCAGTTTCAGTTAATGATTTATTTATTCACCCAAGAGATAAAAAACTGGTGATTGGTACTTATGGCAGGGGAGTTTATGTGTTGGATGATTTAAATGTTTTAAAATAAAATGAAATCAAAACCGATCAACAAAAAATATCCCAACGCAACAATCAATCGTTTTGGCGGACAAGTGTTTCATTGTATTGATGCACACACTTGTGGCAACCCGGTTCGCTTAGTTGCAGATGGCGGTCCGGAGTTGGAAGGAAACACGATGAGTGAAAAACGACAACACTTTTTAAAAGAATTTGATTGGATAAGAAAAGGATTGATGTTTGAACCAAGAGGCCATGATATGATGAGTGGAAGTATTTTATATCCACCTCATGATCCGCAAAATGATTTTGCAGTATTGTTTATTGAAACAAGCGGTTGTTTACCTATGTGCGGCCACGGAACCATTGGCACCATCACCATTGCTATTGAAGAAGGATTGATTGTTCCAAAAACTCCCGGAGTAATCAGGATGGAAGCACCAGCTGGATTGGTTGAAATAGAATATAAAACAGATCCTTCAACTTTGCTCAGTACAAAAGTTAAAAGTGTAAAGCTTACTAATGTTGCTTCATTTCTTCATTCAGCAGATTTGGTTGTTGATTGTCCGGTGCTAGGTGAATTGGTTGTTGATGTTTCATACGGTGGTAATTTTTATGCAATTGTTGATGTACAGAAAAATTTTAAGGGCATAGAATATTATTCGGCTGATCAATTGATTTCATGGGCAAGGGAATTACGAAAAAACATCAACAAAAAATATTCCTTCATACATCCGCAGGATGAAACAATAAACGGATGCAGTCATATTTTATGGACAGGTTCAGTTCTCGATTCAACATCGACTGCAAGAAATGCAGTTTTCTATGGTGAAAAGGCAATTGACAGAAGCCCATGTGGTACCGGAACAAGTGCTCGCATGGCTCAATGGTATGCAAAAGGTAAATTGAAAACAGGCGATGAATTTATTCATGAAAGCATCAT
>DAIOWB010000249.1:0-4055 GCA_036758725.1 Lacibacter sp. | reverse complement strand
GAGCAACAGTTATGCTGTCGCCTGTATGCACACCCATGGGATCAAAATTTTCTACCGTACAAATAATTACTACATTATCATTCTTATCACGCAATAATTCAAGTTCAAATTCTTTCCATCCCAGTAATGCTTTTTCAACCAGTACTTCATGCATGGGGCTTGCCTGTAAACCTCTTTCTAAAGCAGCATCTAATTCGTCTTTATGAAAAACAATACTGCCACCGCTTCCTCCCAATGTAAAAGAAGGACGGATTACCAGCGGAATACCAATCTCCATTGCAAATTCTTTTCCTTCAAGCAACGAGTTGGCAACTCTGCTTGGCGCAACTCCAATACCAATATCAATCATCAGCTGACGGAATTTTTCCCTGTCTTCAGCCGTATCAATTGCTTTCACATCCACACCAATCATTGTTACATTAAATTTCTCCCAAATGCCTAATTCATCTGCTTCTTTACAAAGGTTGAGCGCTGTTTGTCCGCCCATGGTTGGCAATACAGAATCAATTTGCGGATTCTCTTCCAGGATTTGTTCAATGCTTTCAATAGTTAGCGGCAACAAATAAACTTTATCCGCCATCATGGGATCGGTCATAATAGTTGCCGGATTGCTGTTGATGAGGATTACTTCAATCCCTTCTTCACGCAAACTTCTTGCAGCTTGTGAACCTGAATAATCAAATTCACAGGCCTGGCCAATAACAATGGGCCCGCTACCTACAATTAAAACCGATTTGATGGAAGGATCTTTTGGCATAGAGAGAATTTGGCTGCAAAAGTATTGGATTGAGTGCAATGATTTGCTTAAAATTTCTTCACTTTTTAAAACAGGAAGAAGAAAATTTTTGAAACGAACGTTAGCAGCTATTTTCATCTGCATTGGCGTCGCACACTTGTACAAAAGATCATTATTGGACAAATTCTAATCCATAAGTTAATTGTTTCAGCAAGTTGCTTCAATAACTATATGTCCCTCAGTAGTTATTAACCTCTTCTTCTTATTTTTGCAAACATGCTGAAACACTTTTTCATTTTTCATTTTTCATTTTTCATTTTTCATTTCGCATCAGCCCAACTCTTTCCGCCAAAAAATTATCCGCAGGGTTATTTCCGTAATCCGCAAAACATACCTATTAAGCTTAATGCCAATTTTGGAGAAATGCGTCCCAATCATTTTCACATGGGGCTCGATTTGAATACACTCAAAAAAGAAAACCTTTCTGAATATGCTGTTGCAGACGGGTATATAGCTAAAATAAAAATTGAACCCGGAGGTTTTGGCAATGCCATTTATATCAATCATCCAAACGGATATACCAGTTTATATGCACATTTAAATGAGTTTTATCCTGCTTTGCAACAGTGGGTAATAGAACAACAATACAAAGCACAAAGCTGGAAAATTGAACTCAATCTAACTCCTGATTTATTCCCTGTTAAGAAAGGACAATTTATTGCCTTGAGTGGAAACACAGGTGGTTCACAGGGGCCACATCTTCATTTTGAAATACGGAGAACCAATGATGAAGCTTGTTTAAATCCTTTGTTGTTTGATTTTAATATTTATGATGTTACTCCACCTGATTTAAAACGATTGGCAGTCTATGACCGCAATCAAAGCACGTATGAACAGGTTCCTAAAACATTTGCCTTAACAAAAGTTGCATCTGGTTATTCTATTCCCGGTGGAACCATTTTGGTAAACAGTAACCGTATCAGTTTTGCCATTGTGGCTACAGACCGGTTAACAGGTGTACCTAATGCCAATGGAATTTATGAAGCAGTTGCCTATTTAGATGATGAACCGGTGAGTGGTTTTCAGATTGATGCTGTTGATTATTCAGAAACCCGGTATTTTAATGCGCATGCCGATTATAAAATAAAAGCAACCGGTGGACCTTATTATCAACAGTTAACTCCATTACCGGGAGATAAACTCACTATTTATAAAAAGTGGAATAATGATGGAATGGTTCAATTAAACGATACTGCTGTACACCAAATAAAAATAATGGTGAAAGATGCAAATGGAAATGCTTCTTCATTACAGTTTAAAATAAAACGTTCTGCAACATTTTCTTCATCAGTTAATATTCAAAACGATAGCAGGTACATGCTTCCCAACCAGATCAATGTATTTGAACGGGATGATGTACAAATGATTAGTACAGAAAAAAGTTTTTATGATGCATTTAGATTTATCTACAACTATAAAACAAATGCCAAAGCTTATTCCAATGTTCATGTAATGCATACCTATACCATTCCAATTCATAATGTGATTCCATTTCGTATTAAACCAAGCAGAAGTGTTCCAGTTGAATTGCAGAACAGAATGCTGATGGTTAAAGCTGCAAAAGGAAAAACAGATGTGGCAAAAGCAGTGTTCAGTAAAGGATGGTATGAAGCAGGTTTCAGGGAGTTTGGTGAGTTTTGGTTAGAAGCCGATACCATTCCCCCAACACTTGGTATCATGGGTGTAAAAGAAGGAGGTACAATTACTGCAGGTGGACGAATGATTATTCTTGCTGATGATAATTGGAAGGAAATTAAAAATTTCAGAGCAGAGTTAGATGGGCAGTGGCTTCGTTTTGTACAAAGAGGAAATCATTTTACCTATAAAGTTGATGAACATTGTCCTCCGGGAGAACATGAATTGAGAATTACGGTAGAAGATGAAGCAGGAAATGCAACAGAACGGTTAATCAGATTTAATAGGAAGTAAACAATTCAGTTATCATTATTGTTTAAACAACATGGCAGTTACAAAGAAAAAAGCAGCGATAAAAAAAGTTCCTTTTAAAAATTATGTTACAAAATTAAAAGCAGGTGATAAAGCTCCTGCGTTTAAAGGTGTTGATCAGGACGGAAAGAAAATTTCATCAGCAGAATATAAAGGCAAAAAAATCATTTTGTATTTCTATCCGCAGGACGATACAACCAGCTGCACAGCACAAGCCTGTAATCTCCGTGACAATTTTTCAGAACTGAAGAAATTGGGTTTTGAAATCATTGGAGTAAGTGAAGATCCTGTTTTAAAACACAAAAAATTTGAATCAAAGTATCAGCTTCCCTTCCGTTTAATAGCCGATGAAAAACATGAAGTCATTAATGCATATGATGTGTGGGGTAAAAAACAATTCATGGGAAAGATTTACGATGGTTTAGTACGCACCACTTTTATTATTAATGAAAAAGGAACCATTGATGCAATCATACTTCGCCCCAATACCAAAATGCATACACAACAAATTGTGGAATTGCTGGGGTAAATAAATTTATTTGTTACTGTGTTGCATGGTATGTGATAATTTATCTCCTTGTTCAAACATTTAAATTCCCGGTTCAGCGTGATTTTATGTTTTTTTATCAGAATAAACAGATATTTTACATATATAATAAGCTGTTTGATGAATGGCATTATTTATTTTCTGAAACAATAAAATGAAACTGATGAAATTTATTCTTGTAAGTATTTTATTAACAGCGATTATGACTATTTCGGCTTGTAAAAAAACAAGTACAACAACAGGAGGTGGTGGCGGCGGAGGAGGTGGTACAACATTTACACCCAATTGCAATGGAGCAGCCATCGGTTTTACTGCTGATGTTTCTCCCATATTTCAATCAACATGTTCTCAAAGCGGATGTCATAACAGCGGATCAGGAAATGGCCCCGGCGCTTTAACCAACTATACACAAATCAATGCATCAAAATCAAGTATCAGGGCTGCAATAATAAGTGGGTCTATGCCAAAAAATACAACACTCACTGCAGCTCAAAAAAATTCAATCATTTGCTGGATAGATGCCGGTGCCCTCAATAATTAACAGATTTTAAAAACTACCTATAAAGATAAAGTGCAACTTTACGTTGCACTTTTTTATTTATGAATATTCGTATTAAAGAACAGTCTTTTCTTGCATTGCTGGCAGCTAAAAAACTCAAGGCTGATAAAGTGGCCATGGTAATTGGTAAAACCATTTATTTATATAACACAACCAAGGAAGATTTTTTAAATGATCAACGCTGGTACAAACATGAACTGGTGCAT
>DAIOWB010000248.1:0-4079 GCA_036758725.1 Lacibacter sp. | reverse complement strand
ATGGCATACAGCAAAGCTTTTGCAGCTTTAGGAAAAGAAGAATACAAAGAAAAGGCCGTGCAGAATATGGCTTTTCTTTTGAGGGCTTTTGGTGATGAAAAGAAAAACGGACTCAATCATGTTTATACAAAAGGGGAGGCAAAATTCAACGCCTATTTAGATGATTATGCATTTTTAATACAGGCATTAATCAGTCTGCAGGAAATTACTTCAAATCAACAGTATCTTAAACGGGCAGAAGAGTTTACGCAAATTGTGGTTACGCATTTTGCTGAAGAAGAAACCGGGTTCTTTTATTTTACTGAAGAGGGTCAAAAAGATATCATTGTTCGTAAAAAAGAAGTGTATGATGGTGCTATTCCATCCGGAAATGCTGTAATGGCCTTTAATCTGCATTATTTGGGTGTGATTTTGAATAAACCCGAATGGAAAGAACAATCAATGAAAATGGTGCTTTCATTAGAACAGGCTGTTTTAAAATACCCGGGTTCTTTTGCTGTTTGGGCCGGGCATTTAATGAATTTGATTAATGGGTATAAAGAGGTGGCAATTGTTGGAAATGACCATCAGGAATACAGAGATGAGCTGCTAAAGGAGTATTTGCCTGGAATTATTCTTCAAACAGCATCAGAAACTATTCAGGAATTCCCATTACTTGCAGGTAGAAGCACTGAAAAAAAGAACTCGTATATTTACGTATGCCGGGACTATAGTTGTTTAAAACCTACCTCCAATACCCTTGAAGCGCTTAGTTTTCTAAGGGATAGGCAATTAATACAATAAAAGATTTAATAAATCGTTATCGAAAAAGTACAATTGTAACATTTTGAAAAACAAAAATTTAATATTAGCATTGCATTTCAAATGCACAGGGATTCCAAACAGGAATTCTTACTTTTGTCCAATACCTAAAAAGAAAATAATCTTAACGATGAAGAACCAACTGTTGAGTTGCTTAACTATCACCGCACTTGCCGTACTCTTTGCTAGCTGCGGCAAATCAAAATCATCAACCAAGACTGTTAGTAATGGTCAATTAATGGGTGTAGCCTATGGCGCCCCCGCAGGTATAACCAAGCCAGTAGGTATGGTGCATATACCCCAGGGTACATTTCATATGGGACCAAGTGATGAAGACATTAATTATGCATATACTGCCCGCAATAAGCAGGTTTCAATTAGTGGATTCTGGATGGATGCTACTGAAGTTACAAACAGTGAGTATAAACAATTTGCTTTTTGGGTTCGTGATTCAATTGCAGCTACTATTCTTGGTTATATAGATCCAAAAACAAATGGTATTGATTGGAAGAAAGCCAATGGCATCTGGAAAGAAAAGAATGTATATGAAAAGCTGGGTCAGTTGATGATGGCTCCGGATGACCGTATTTTTGGAAAAATGGAAATTGATCCTGATAAGTTAGTTTACCAGGAAGAATATGTTGATTATAAGGCTGCTGCTTACCGTAAGCCAAATGAGCCACGTTCAAAATTTATTATTAAAAATCCGGTTAAAATTTATCCTGATACTTTGGTTTGGGTACGTGACTTCTCTTATAGTTACAATGAACCAATGAGCCAGCGTTACTTCTCACACCCGGCATTTGCAAATTATCCGTTAGTAGGAGTAACTTGGAAGCAAGCTAATGCATTTTGTAACTGGCGTACCAGGTATTTAAATTCATACCTCGAATCAAAAAATAAAGCAACCGAGTCTAATTTCAGGTTACCTACAGAAGCAGAATGGGAATATGCTGCAAGAGGTGGCCGTTCTCAATCAATGTTTCCATGGGGTAACTATTATCTCCGTAACCGTAAAGGTTGTTTAATGGCCAACTTCAAACCCGGCCGTGGAAATTATCCAGAAGATGGGGGCTTTTACACTGTTCGTGCTGATGCTTATTGGCCAAATGATTTTGGTTTATATAATATGGCAGGGAACGTAGCAGAGTGGACAGCTTCACTTTATTATGAAGGTGGTTACAATTTTGCACATGATATGAATCCAGATATCCGCTATAACGCCAAGGATAGTGATCCTCCTCGTATGAAGCGTAAAGTTATCCGTGGCGGAAGCTGGCAATCAGTAGGTTACTTTCTGCAAACCAGTACACGTAATTACGAGTACCAGGATACAGCCAAGTCTTATATTGGTTTCCGTTGTGTGATTGATTTACCGGCAAACATGCGTAAATAAACTCTTTTACCTATTAATCTTAAATTTTAAACCCAAAATTTAATTGTTAGAACAGACGTTGTTCTGACTGGCAATTAACTCTATCAGAATCAATTTTTAAAACCAACTCTTATGGCAGTTTCAAAAACAACCGAAAAAATCACAAACATCATCGTTTCAGTAGGTGCAGCAGTAGTAATCTTTGGTGCATGGGCAAAAATCCTCCACCTTTCTTTTGCAGATATTATGCTTACAGTAGGTCTTTTAACAGAAGCAGGTATCTTCTTAGTATATGGCTACTTAGCTACACAAGGTTATGGTATGAGTGACCATAGCCATGCAGCTGCTTCGCCAAAAGGAACACCTGCATTAGCATCATTAGATAAAATGTTACAGGATGCAGAAATTACACCTTCAAGCCTCAGGGGTTTAAGTGATAATTTTCAAAAATTAAATTCTACCGTTTCTGGTATAAAAGATGTGAGTGATGTTGTTGCATCAACCGGCGAGTTGAGTGCAAAAACAAAAGAAGCAACACAGTCTTTAACAGGAATGAAAGATGCTTATCAGCAGGCTGCTGCAACAGTAACATCATTTAATCTTGCTGCAGAAGGTACCAAAGCTTATCATGAGCAGGTACAGGTAATGACTAAAAACCTGGGATCATTAAATACTATTTATGAATTGGAACTTCAGGATACAAATAATCATTTAAAGTCCATGAATAAATTCTACGGAAACCTTGCTTCTGCTTCTGAAGCCATGCAGGGAAGTGTAGAAGATGCAAAGAAAGCACATGAGCAAATCTCAACACTTGCAAGAAACCTTGGTACTTTAAATAATATTTATGGTAACATGATCAATGCCATGCAAGGACGTTAATAACAAAGATGAACCAAAACTATTTACCTGAATTAAAACCAAAATCCGAAAATCATGTCTCTACCTAAAGAGCCCCGGCAGAAGATGATTAACCTGATGTACCTGGTGTTAACAGCCATGTTAGCCCTGAACGTATCAGCTGAAATCATTAATGCGTTTAAAGTTGTTGATAATAGCCTTACTACAACCAATACTGTTGTTAACAGATCTACAGAAACGATTATGGAATCGTTTAAATTAAAAATGCAGGCGCCAGAATCAAAAGCAAAAGCTGAAGTGTGGATGCCCAAGGCAGATATTGCTGTAAACTTAACAAAAGAAGTTTTTGATTACATTGAAGGAATTAAAACAAAAATTAAAGTTGGTGCAGGGTTTAATCCGGCCGATCCTAATTCAAGTTTTAAAGAAGACAATATTGATGTTTCTACCAGAATTATGATTACACAAGGCGAAGGGGAGAAGCTTAAAAATAAACTGGCAGAATTCAAAAAAGCTTTACTTGCTATTGATCCTGAAGTTGGAAAAATGTTTGAAACAAATCTTCCAATAAATACAGATATTCCGAAGCTAAATAATTCAATGATTAAGAAACCAACATGGGGATATGCATATTTTCATATGACGCCTACAGTAGCTGCATTAACCATGCTCAGTAAGTTTCAAAATGATGTAAAAACTTCAGAAAACAGACTTGTGAATGAATTTCATAATCGTGTTGGCCAGGTTGTTGTTCGTTTTGATGCATTTGAGCCTATTGTTGGCGCAAGTACAACTTATTTATTTCCGGGCCAGGAACTTGAAATTACAGCGGGCTTAGGTGCATTCAGTAAAACAAAACTCCCTACAGTATCTATTGCAGGCAGTCCTGTTACTTTAAACGAGAAAGGATTAGCTGTACGTAAAATTAAAGTTGGCAGCACAAGTGGTTCAGTAAATGTAGTTGTAAACTATACTGACCAGGATGGAAATCCTCAATCAAAAACTTCAACAATTAATTATACCGTAGGTACTGCAACCGGCG
>DAIOWB010000247.1:0-4082 GCA_036758725.1 Lacibacter sp. | reverse complement strand
TTTCAATTACCTTTTTTACTTCCATATCCATCTTTACAGTTACTGCATACCAACTAACAGATTTGGTAAATTTTACTTTATCTTCTTTAAAACATTTCTTTATTCCTTTTACAATTTCAGAAAAAGTAATTCCTGCTGTTGTTTTGAGTGTATGATAAATTGCTTTTTGAAACAGTTTATATATATCAGCATCAATGAACATGCTGTTTCCCGTGTTGGGATTAAAGCACTCCGTTTTTTGTAAAATTGTACGAACGGCTTTTGCCATGATTATCTTTTTTGCTTAAAAAAATCTTTCATGAGTTGGGCGCAATCATTTTTAAGAACCCCTGTAATAACTTCGGCTTTGGGGTGAAAAGGAAATTCTTCTTTTGTAATTCTTCTGTGCCCGTTTTTTTCATCATCGGCACCCCAAACAATTTTGCCCACTTTGCTCCAGTATAATGCACCAGTACACATCAAACAGGGTTCTACAGTAACGTAAAGAGTTGCTTCCGGTAAATATTTACTTCCAAGATAATTAAAAGCCGAGGTTAATGCAATAATCTCGGCATGTGCTGTGGGGTCATTTAATTTTTCAACCTGGTTATAACCCCGGGCTATAATTTTATTTTCTATAACAACAACTGCCCCTACAGGAACCTCATCTTCTTTAAAAGCCCGCACTGCTTCACGTAATGCCTGCTTCATAAAGTATTCATGACTGTGAGGTTGTATAATTGTTTCATTTGAATGCATGCCCAAATTTCAACAATCTCAATCAACTAATTCCATTTCTTTTACCGGCTTTTTTTTAACAGTTGGTAATCCTTCTTTCTTACGCTGAGAAAAAAGGAAGGTAGTTCCAAATGTTAATTTTTTTGCTGCAGGCGATTGTTCATTAATTATTCTCCAGAACGGAGTGATTTTGCTGATTGCTTTGCCTTTTTGGTATTCTTCATAGGCTGCTTCGGCCACAATTCTTAAAAATATGCCTGAGGTAACCGGACAGGTTTTATCAGCATGATATTCAACAGCAAGATCTTTTCGCATCTGGGCCAATGTTCCTTCTTTTCCTGCCGGAATATGCTGTATATAATCTGCTACAATTTTTGGAGTTGCTATCAGCATTTTTTCACCAGCCTTCATATCTGCAAAATCTGTTGTTAGCCTTTTAACTTTTGCTTCTTTTGTAAGATCTCGTTTTTCAATCCATGTTTTTCTTTGATAGGCACACATAGAGGGGTAATTTAAGACTGAAAGTTAAAAAATTATATGGGCTGTAAACAATGATGAGGCAACTGATTTTCGTCATCAAACAAAGAATTCCAAAAAACTATATCAAGTTTGAATAAACCATTAATTCTAAATTTCTTACTTTGAGGAAAAGGAAAAAGAATATGATCTGAAATCAGCGATAGTATACTGTTTTTAAATAAAATAAAAACCAGCACCTAAAAAACCAGGAGCATGAGTAATTAAAAAACACAACAATGAACGAAGCAACAATACAACAGCAATTAGCAAACATGCGTGCATATTATAACAGCGGCGCAACAAGAACTTATGCATTTCGGAAAGAACAATTACTGAAGTTGAAAAATGCAATTCTGAAATATGAAAAAGAATTACACGAAGCCCTTCATGCCGATTTAAAAAAGAGTCCTGAAGAAAGCTGGGTAACTGAAACCGGTTTTCTCATTGCCGAAATTAATGCTACTTTAAAAAACCTGAGGCATTGGATGCAACCCGAAAGTGTGCCAACTAATTTGCTCAACATGCCATCATCCAGTTACATTTATCGGGAACCTTTGGGTGTGGTGTTAATCATTGGTCCATGGAATTATCCATTGCAATTATTATTTACTCCCATGGTTGGTGCCATTGCTGCAGGTAATTGTGTAGTACTAAAGCCCAGTGAATTTTCTCCTAATACCTCTGACATAAAAGAGAAAATTATTAAAGAAATATTTCCACCGGAATATATTCTTTATGTGCAAGGAGATGGAGCTGTCATTGTTCCGGAAATGATGAGCAACTTTCATTTTGATCATGTGTTTTATACCGGAAGTACAGCCGTTGGTAAATTAATTTATCAGCTTGCTGCAAAAGATCTGGTGCCTGTTACATTAGAACTTGGCGGTAAAAGCCCATGTGTTATTGATGAAGATGCCAACATTGAAGTAGCTGCCCGGCGTATTGCAGTAACAACTTTTTCTAATGCGGGGCAAATGTGTGTAGCACCCGATTTTCTGCTTATTCATAAATCCATTAAAGAAAAATTCATTATTACATTCATTAAAACAATTAAAAAATTTTTTAGTGATAGGCCCGAAGATGATTACAGTTTCGGGAAAATTATAAATGATAAACAATTTGACCGTTTGGTTGGTTATTTATCTCAGGGTACTATTGCATACGGTGGCAGGTATGATAAAAAGAAGTTATTTATTGAGCCAACTATCCTTGAGGATGTTTCGTTAGATGCACCGGTAATGAACGATGAGATATTTGGACCGGTTTTACCTATTGTAACTTTTGAAACAAAAGAAGAGGCTTTAAAAATAATTGAGCGGAATAAAAATCCATTAGCCTTTTACATCTTTACAGGTAGCAGTACAAACGAAGAATGGTGGTTAAGTAATGTGCCGTTTGGTGGCGGATGTGTAAACAATGCAAGCTGGCATTTAACCAACCATCATTTGCCTTTTGGTGGCAGGGGTTTCAGTGGTATGGGTTCTTATCATGGGAAACATTCATTTCTTACTTTCAGTCATCAGAAAGCAGTAATGAAAACACCTACCTGGTTTGACCCGGCAATAAAATATCCACCTTTCAAAGGCAAATTAAAATTGTTTAAAATGGTAATCAGATAATGAAAAAATTCATCATCATCATTCTGTTGTTAATTACAGCAGGTATTGGATATATAATGATCGCTAACAGAAATTCAAAGAACATGAACATCAGACAAAAAATTTTAAAAGCAGTGTACCCGGCATTTATGGCGTTAAGTGGTAAAAAAGCAAAAGCATTCGGGAAAGAAAATGTACAGGCACCCGTTTCTTTTTATTCTTTAAAGCCAACATCAAATAATGGAAGTGAATTTGATTTCACCCAATTAAAAGGGAAAAAAGTGTTGATAGTAAATACAGCCAGCAATTGCGGATTTACCAATCAATATGATCAGTTACAGGAGTTGTCTGGAAAATTTAAAGATAAATTAGTCATCATTGGATTTCCTGCCAATGATTTCAAAGAACAGGAAAAAGGGAATGATGAAGAAATTGCACAGTTCTGTAAAATCAACTTTGGAGTTACATTTCCACTAATGAAAAAATCATCGGTATTAAAAGGTAGTGAACAGAACGAAGTTTTTAAATGGTTGTCTGACTCAACCAAAAACGGATGGAGCAATAAGCAACCGAGTTGGAATTTTTCAAAATACCTGGTAAACGAAAACGGAAACCTGGTTCATTATTTTGATCCGGCAGTTTCGCCTTTAAGTAAAGAAGTGATAGACGAAATTGAAAAATAAATCATGAATCATCCACATCACGATTTACGATTAGAAATTGCCAACAGCATAACACATGGCATTGGAATTATTTTTGGTATTGCTGCCTTGCCTGTTTTGAGTGCATTAGCAGCAAACAATGATAATCAGATTGCAGTTGTAGGTGCCGCCATATTTGGATTTTGTTTTCTGCTTGTGTTTAGTTTTTCAACTTTGTATCATGCCTTTCAACATCCGAGAGCAAAGAGTGTGTTGCATGTCTTTGATCATATCAGTATCTATTTTTTAATTGCAGGAACCTATACCCCTTTTCTGCTTAACTACATGATGAATGCAACAGGCATTACCATGTTGAGTATACTGTGGGGACTTACCGTTTTAGGTATTCTTTTTAAACTATTTTATACCGGCAGGTATAATTATATATCAACAGTTGTTTATCTGGGAATGGGATGGATTTTAATTTTTAGTGGCAAACGATTTTTTGCAGCCATACCCAGCCCCGTGCTAACCATGATCATTATAGGCGGAGCATTATATACCATTGGAGTGTTGTTTTATTTATGGGAAAAATTTTATTACCATC
>DAIOWB010000246.1:1784-4101 GCA_036758725.1 Lacibacter sp. | reverse complement strand
TTCTTTGAGAATGTATTCTGCATTGGGAAGTTCAGACTTTTCAAAAATCGGTATTCCCTGTTGAAACATCAGCTCTCCAAGACTGGGTTTTATTAATGAACCCACACCCATAATCTGAAAGGGTTTGCCAATATTTAAAAACTGTTGCCCGTTACTGATAAACGATTCAAGATCACTTGCAGCAAGTGTTTTCATTTTACCTGAATTTTTTGCCAGGTAACTGATTAACTCATCAGTAGCTACTGCATTTTTATCTGCCTTGAAAGTGATTGTATTTTCTGGCCAGCCCGCTTCTTTTGTTTCGTAGATATTTACATCGGGGTTTACTTCAAACGTTCCTAAGCCCGGTAAAGTGAGTGATTTTTGTTCGTAGAGGTAGTGTGCAAAAAGATCCTGGATTTTCAATGGTATTTTTTTTCAAACATACTGAAAAGGATTGTTTTTTAATTGGAAATAATGGGTTAAGGCGGTGAGGATGACTAATTTTGCCAAAAAAGGGAATGCTCTCAAACGAAAACAGGGAATTTTTGAAATGGTGGGAAGAAAACCGGTTAAAAGAGAAAAAAGTACTAAAGCAATTGGCCATAGGCCTGCCCATTGGTTTGGCTTTTGGATTTCCGGTTTTATTAAGCGTATTGTTCAGGGGCTGGTATAAAAATATGCCCTATATAAGCGGCACACAGTTAACCGTTATTTTAATAGCTGTTTTGCTCATCATGGTTTTTTATGCGCTGTTCCGCATGTATTTTAAATGGGATATGAACGAACAGCGTTACAAGGAGTTACTAAAACTGCAGGACGATGAAAGTAAAAAGAATGCAGCTTCATCCTGATTCAGTTGTTTTATCCCGGTAATTTTTATTCCTGCCAAGGTTCTGTTAATCTGTTGTTCCTTTAACAAAAAAATTATTTTTAAATCAGCGGTAAGAAATCAAACAAATATCTTTGCCCGAATTTCATTTTAAACATTAATTGAATAATAAACGAAGTACACAATGAAGTATGTTTTAATTATTTTATCCTTAGCCCTCAGTTTTACAGCCTGTAAAAAGAAAACATCAAACGAATGTACATCTACTGCCGGCACTACTGTGGCTCCTGCTGCTGAAGAAGACATGGTAATTAAATATCTCGACTCCATGCAAATTACCAACCGTGTAGAATTAGAGAACAGTGGTATGTATTATGTAATTGACAGTACAGGAAATACAAAAAAGCCCGGCCAGTGCAGCACCATCACAATAAAATATAAAGGGTATTACCGAAACGGTACTGTGTTTGATCAAACAACCGGCTCTAACTCCACTTCTTTTACATTAGGTGGTTTAATTGAAGGTTGGAAAAGAGCGCTTCCGTTAGTAGGTGAAGCTGGAAAGATCAGGTTGTTTATTCCTCCGTCACTGGGTTATGGTCCTGCAGGTTATCTTGATTCAAGAACCGGACTCTATATTATTCCACCCAATGCTGTTTTAATTTTTGAAATCAGCCTGTTAGCTGTTACCATCTAAATAAATAGTTTCAATCATAAGCCCCTTCATTTAATTGCAGGGGCTTTTTTAATTGCTTTACTTTTGTAAAAACAATCTGCATGTCATACGAACCTATTTCCGTTTTTGATATGTTTAAAATAGGTGTGGGCCCATCGAGCAGTCATACGCTTGGCCCATGGCGTGCTGCACAAAGGTTTGTACAATCTATTGTTGATAAGAATTTATTAGATGATGTGCTTTCTGTTCGTGTGTTGCTTTATGGTTCATTGGCAAAAACAGGGAAGGGACATGGAACAGATATTGCCATTCAGCTTGGATTAAGCGGTGAAGATCCTGTAACGTTTAATGTAAGCGCCATTGACGCAAAGATCAACGACATTGCAAACCTCAAAGAAATTTTACTGGCTGGTAAACATGAAATACAATTTGATGCAAGAGAAGATGTTGAATTTCTCATTACTGAAAGTCTTCCCTTTCATCCCAATGCAGTAACCTTTCTTGCTGCATTTAAAAATGCTGAACCTATAGCTGAAACCTATTATTCCATTGGTGGTGGTTTTGTTGTTCAGGAAAAAGAAATAGCTACCGGCAAGCAGCAGGTGCAGTTGCCTTTTCCTGTTGATACGGCAGAAGATTTGTTACACTGGTGCATGAAAACCGGTATGAGCATCAGCGAAATTGTAATGGAAAATGAAACGGCCTGGCATACTGAAGCTGCAACTAAAGTAGCAGTGCTCAACATCTGGCGTGTAATGCATGAGTGTATGTACAAGGGATGCCATACCGATGGGTATTTACCGGGCGGCTTAAATGTAAAACGCCGTGCA
>DAIOWB010000246.1:0-1684 GCA_036758725.1 Lacibacter sp. | reverse complement strand
AGGTGGATTGGCCATTCATATTCCTATTTCATTGAGTGAGTGTTGATGGGTTTTGATAAAATGTATAAATGATTTGTTAGTAGGCGAACTGCAACGGCGAAATAATTTGTTGGTCAGCGACCAACAAAGGCGTAATGGGTTTTGTTGAGTATGATTGTATCAATTATTTTGTAGGTCGGCGACCAACAAAGCCGAAACATCCGAAGGTGGATTGGCCATTCATATTCCTATTTCATTGAGTGAGGGTTGATGGGTTTTGATAAGAATGTATAAATGATATGTTGGTAGGCGACCAGCAAAGGCGAAGGATTTCTCCTTACCATATTTATAACCGTTCTTGTTTCTTTTTTTATTGTTAAATAATTGAAAATCTCTGTATTGTATTTTTCAATCTGAAAAAAAAGATAGTTTTTTGCAAACCTTTTTAAATACCTTTTGTTTAAGAAACGAATTTAAAAAGTACGAACTCTCTTTAACAAAACGGAAGCAGTAAATGGCAAATCTTTTTACAGAAAAGGATCTTCAACGTCCTTTAAGCAGGTTATTTCAGGTAATTAAACTGGAAAGGAAAGAAATCAGTTCTGTTTATTTATATGCTATACTGGCGGGCCTCTTGCAATTAGCAGTTCCTCTTGCTGTGCAGGCCATCATTAATTTTGTTCTGGCAGGCCGCATTTCCACCTCTATTGTGGTGTTGATTTTTATGGTTGTGGCCAGTGTTTTTTTTGCCGGTCTGCTGCAGGTAAACCAGATGAAGATTATTGAAAAAGTACAGCAACGTTTGTTTGCCCGCTATTCATTTGAATTTGCATGGCGTATTCCCAAACTTGATTTAAAAAGTGTAGATCATATTTATTTACCTGAGTTTGTAAATCGTTTTTTTGATACCATTGTTCTGGAGAAAAGTTTAAGCAAATTGTTGCTTGATATTCCTGCAGCTACCATCCAGGTTTTATTTGGGTTGATCTTATTGTCGCTTTATGCAAATGTTTTTATTCTGTTCAGTCTGTTAACATTGTTTATCCTGTTTCTGGTTATCCGTTTTACCTATAAAAGAGGATTGGCAACCAGCTTACAGGAAAGCGAAGATAAGTATGCAGTTGCAGGTTGGTTGGAAGAGATAGCCCGTGTAACAAAGTCGTTTCATTTTTCAAGAAGTTCAACACTACCTGTAGATAAAACAGATAAACTGGTAGCTAATTTCCTTCAGTCAAGAACCAGTCATTTCAAAGTGCTTTTAATGCAATACTGGTCAATGATCGGGTTTAAGATTCTTATTACAGCAAGTATGTTAATTGTAGGTGCTGTGTTACTGGTAAGAAATGAAATTAATGTGGGCCAGTTTGCAGCAGCTGAAATTGTGATTCTGCTGGTTTTATCATCTGTTGAAAGACTCATCAATAGTTTAGATAAGATGTATGACATTCTTACCAGTGTTGAAAAACTGGGTAAAATAATTGATAAGCCGCTTGAAGCAGAAGGTACACTTGAGTTAAAAAAAGAATTGAAAGGTTTGTCTTTAGCTGTAAAAGATCTTTCATTCAGTTATCAGAATGAGGTGCCCAATCTGCAAAACATTTCTTTTGAGGCAAATGCCGGTGAAAAAATTTGTATTACCGGAAGTAATGGATCCGGAAAATCAACTTTGCTTAAATTATTAACCGGCGCTTATTCCGATTTTAAA